>NZ_RZQY01000187.1:0-9536 GCF_003998575.1 Mesorhizobium sp. M7A.F.Ca.CA.001.10.2.1
ATCTTCTTCAGGTCGTCTTGTGGCATCGGCTTTCAAATAGCGGCGGAAATTCGCCAGCGTAACACCCTTCATGGTCGCGCCGCCCGGATCGGACGGATTGTCTGACCAGAGTCAGATTTCAAACGCGCGCAAGCGCCCGCGCAAAGTGGCTGTCATGGCTAGTACCTTCCGCCTGATGGGCAATTGTTAAGTTTGGCAGTGAAGTTAGGAGGGCGGAAAAATCAGTCGGTTGAGCAAATCAGCGGTCTAGCCGCTCGCACTCATCGAGTAGGCCACCAAGCTCCAGGCAGAGATCGACGCGGCCGAGGCTGTTTGCGTTGTCATCGATCCCCATGCGGCGGTTGTAGGCCGTGACGGTGTCCTTCAGTTGAGAAACACGACCGGCCTTATGACCGCTGGAATAGGCGAAACCAGCGATGCAAACGGTTGCGGCGATTGCAAGCGCGGCAGTCTTGGCGTTCATGGTACTTTCGCCTCTCGAATCAAATTTGGGGAGAATTCGTCCATGGAAGGGAGTTTGACCGAATTAGCAGCGCGGCTCCAGATGCAATGGAAGGCTTGGGCTCCCGCGATTGGCCTTGGAGTTGCCGCCGCCATCGGCATGATTTGGACCGTCTATCTGCCGATTGTCGGATTGCGTCACCTGCTCGGATACAATTAGACCTCTAGTATCAGCACAGGCTGGTCCAATCGTGCCCAGCTATCCGAGATAGTTCAGCGGGTGCGGGACGAAACACTGCGGACGAGCATCGGCAAAGTCGCGACCCTCGACGGCCGAGCAGTCATCTATCAGCTACAATGATGCCCCTGCAGACTCCTGGCGAATCTGAGAAAGGCCGGGCATCCTCGATTGAGATGGCCACACGGGCTGCAAGTAGTTGCCGTCGAATGGCACGCCCGGTCATCAGGGCGTGCGCCCCGAGCCGAGGCCCTTACCACGACCCTTTTGGAAAACAAGCGGCAAGGCATCATCCCCAGGTCGGGCGGATTGCTGACGTTGTCAGTGGTAGTGCCTCTTCGCAGAAATTAGACAGGCATTTGGGCAGAAGTGGTCATTTTCTGAAATTCGGAAAGAATCTCCGGGAAACTCTGCGCGAGATATCGAACGACACGGGCGTTCTCCAGCAACCGGCAGAGATACCCCCTGGCCACCACCAGATCCAGGTGGTCGGATCCATAGCTCTCCTCGACAAGCTGGTATTCCTTATCGAGTTTGGTTGATTCGTTTTCCATCAATGCGATCTGCGCATCGCTCAGTCCGGCTAGCTTTTTCGGCTGCGACGTATCGGCAAGCTGGGAGGGCGGGGTCGCGCCGACCAGGGATTTTGCGTAGTTGATCGAGAACTTGTTCATGGCGATCATCAGTTGCGCCGCCTCGATCTGGCGCACGGCTGCCAGCTTTCGCAGTTCGATGAACGTGTTGGTCGGAACGAAGCGGTCCTTGAGCATGTCGATCGCTTCCGGGCATATCCCTTTCAGCAGATGTTTTTTAAGCCTGATTTGGCCGATGTTGACATTGAGGGTTCTCGCGATGGTCTCTTCCGGGACGCCGCTGTCGATGGCCTTCAGGATCATGAAGTGTTCCTGGATCGTCGCCAGCCGGCTTACCCGTTTGTTGTAGGTGAATGCCTCGTCATCGTTGGCGACCAAACAATCAACCTCAGTGTCGCCCATCTCCCGCAATATCTCGATGCGCATGTGGCCGTCGACCAAGAGGTACTTTCCCGGCGTGTCCTTGTCCTTTGCAACCACGGGCAATTCCACAAGCCCGATCTCGCGAACGGACGACCTGACCTGTTGATATTTCGGAGTTTCCCTGGCGCTTTCGGTGAACAGGTGAAGCGGCTGGATGTCTTCAAGACGAAGGCAAATAGTAGCGCGCTCAAAAGCGAATTTTATGTCTGGAACGGTAGGACGCTTTGCGGTCATGCGGGCTCAACTCTGCTGATCCGGGCCGCCAGGTTTCGTGGGAGGGTGTTCAGTCCTTCCGCCGCAAGAAGATCCTGGAATGCCTCTTCTGCCATGAGTTGCCGCAAGGCGTGGGTGACAAACAGCAGGCGGTTTCGCGTTGCATCCGCTTTGCGGACCAGAATGCGTTTCCTGTCCGTGTCCGCTTTGAACGCCTTGATCAACGCTGATGCTGAAGGATTCTTCCTGCGATCTGGCAGGAACGTTCCCAGGCCTTTCCCCCGCCTGCGGCGGTTCTCAATCAGGCGTCGCGCTATCACAAGCTTATGACCGCGCAGTTGGTTCTCTTGATAGGCAAGCTGAAGAACGGCCTGAATCCCTGGCTCGTCGGCGGTGGAAATATCGACTGCTACCGACAGCGGGATCTGGCCGGAGTCGACCGCCCGCAGAAGGCGCTGTTCGCCTTGCGACAGGAGGCGTGCAACCCCTCTGACATATTCGGTCGAAAGACCGATCTTTGCTGCAATGTCGACGTCGGAATAGCCGCTTTCTTTCAGCCGACCGATGTCGCGAAGCAGGTCATAAGCGGTATGATACCGGCGAGCACAATTTTCCACCAAGCCTTTGACCAGCGCCTCGGCCTTGGTTGCCTCTATCACAAACGCGGGAATCTCGGTCTGGCCAAGCAACCTGAAGGCCTCGATCCGCCCCTGGCCGCACACCAGGTCGTGCGTGAAAGCGCTTTCGTCGACATTCCTCGTGGTCACCGTGATGGGACGCTTCAGGCCGACGCTCTTGATGCTGTCGACAATGTCCTGGAAGGACTTTTTGCCTCGCGCACGCGGGTTGGTGATCTTGATCGCGTCCAGGCGCAGGAGCGAGATTGGTCTGTTGGCGGTGACCATCAGCGAGCGGCCGAGATGGCGTCGCGTTCGGCCAAGGCGAACAGCGGATCCAGCGATTTGTAGAAGAAAGTGTTGAATTCCAGCCTTTTGTTCAAGGCGCAGTTTAAGGGCTTCCCGCCAATCTCATTTGCTGGCGCTATCAGATAGTCGAGGATCGTCTGGTTATCCGGGCTCATGCGGATGGCCACTTTCACGTCCGCAGCGGTACCCCGTTCCGCAGAGGCCACCCAATGAGGATAGCCATATGGCGTGGCCCGACAGCGACCCATCGCAATGGCTACGGTGAATTCATCGTTGACGCGAAGCACGCCGAGAGCACTCTGACGCACCGCAGATCCGCCCGCCCGCTCGATGGTCGCTATTGTCGTTTGGACGACTTCTTCGAAGACCTCACGAAGCCGCCTTCTGATATCAAGAAACCGATAGTTCTGAGACGGATCGTATCCAACGAGCTTGTAGGCTCGCAGCAGACTGCCGAATTTTTTCCTGTAGCGGCTGCTCGGCGGACAGTCAGCCGCCGCGTCAATCATCGGGCCTGAAAGGGTACCGCGCCTCTTCAGAAGTTGGGCGAGCACAACCAACATCTGATCGTTGCTCATCTTAGATGAGCGGGCGTCGGCTATGGCTTGAGCCCGGTCGAAAAGCTTGCGGTCCACAATGGGTTCAAAGGCGCCGTCGGCGCGGACCAATCGGGTCGTATCGTTGGTCACCTTCCTTTGCTTGAGTTTGAAAGACTGCCGATTCCAGACGTTGTTGCCCACGTATTTTTCGTTGCTGAGTATTTGATGAATGGATTCGCGTTTCCACGATCGATTGAGATCGGTGACCACTCCCTTGGCATTCAACGACCGCGCAATCTGCAGCTCGGTCCGACCAGCCATCACGTATTCATCATAGATCCAGCGCACCGTCGCGATTTCATCAGGTGGTCCAGGCACGAGGATGACCCGATCCGTCTGGAGGCTCTTGTACTCTTTGAGAGCGAGCATGGTCTTTGTGCGCCCATGCTGGTCGATGAGCCGGCGCCTCAGGCCCAGGCCGGACGACCCTCCCTGCCGGTATCCCATTTGAATGAGCCTGCACTGGCCGGCAAACACCTTGACCGACAACACCCGACTGTGCTCGGCCGCCATCGTGCGCTTTATCGCCTTGAGCAGGTCTGATCCGATGCTGCCATCGTTGGTAAACTGTTCGCCACAATATTCAATTCGCACGCCGGCAACGCGACACCGATACTCGTACGACGCACTCTCATCGGGGTTCGGGAATCGCCCCCAGCGACTCACGTCGTAGACGATGACGATTTCGAAATCCGCGTTCTTCGTTTCGACATCCGCCAACAGCCTTTGCAGGCCGGCGCGACCTTCAAGGTTCAAGCCGCTGCGACCGGGGTCCTCGTATGTGGCCACAATGTCGTAGTTCATCGCATCCGCGAATTCACGGATTGCATCCTTCTGATTGTCGATCGAGTAGCTCTGGTGGTCAGTGGACATTCGCACGTATTGAGCTGCGCGCACGCGCTGTGCGTCTACAGCAGGTCGACGGACTGTGTGCGCCTGTTCCATCCTTCAACGCCTACAAGGCAGATTGAACGTCCGCTTGAACCGGCAACGCTAGCGGTATGAGGCTTCAATCCCGTTACACATTGATCGACACTTTGTATCGAATGAGACTTGTCGCCATAAAAACGAGAAGCTCGGAAAATAGCAGGCAGGGCTTCTATCAACACCCGAGAAACCATGTCTTTTATCGTGAGGGCTCGTGCCCCCGTTCCGCCGCATTGCGGCCGCACGGGACGAACCATAGGGATTTCAGGCCTTCAAGGGAGACTTCACATGAACTTTCACAAAGTCATAGCCGCCGTGCTGATGACCGCAGCACTGGCAGGGTGCGCGCAGACCGAAGGCCAGCAGCGGGCCGGAACTGGCGCTCTGATCGGCGGCGCCGGCGGCGCCCTTGTCGGTCAGGCCATCGGTGGCAACACCGAAAGCACGCTCATCGGCGCCGCCGGCGGCGCCCTGCTCGGCGCCGTCGTCGGCTCGGCCACTACGCCGCAACGGCGCGGCGAACAGATGTGCCGCTACCAGGACCGCCGCGGCCGCATCTACACGGCGCCGTGCGACGACAGGTACTACAACGGCGATTATTAAGCAGAGGGTAGTCTGCCCATCCCTTATCCTAAGTGGGCAATGGGAACAGAAGCTCTACTGTGGGGCGGTGGCCCTGCTCGTACATTTTTTCTGATCGCGCCGCCGGCGGCGGCGCTACGTTGTCATCTTTTGCCCATAACATAGTGCTACCAGCAAGGACGGCGGGTTTCTGGAGGTCGTTATGACTGAGAGCCTTGCCGGCACCCTGAAGAATCGTGGCAAACAGGCAGCCAAGCGGCTGCTTGGCTATGATTCGCGCAACTGGCTGCGTATCCGCCAGATCGAGGCGTTCACGCTCTTTCTCGAAGCCGGCAACCGCAAGGCCGCCGACGTGATCGAGATCTCGCCCGGCTGGAACCGCTATTGGCGGGCAATGTGCCCCAATTACCGCTCGGTCGATTTCCCCGCCTTCGACATCTGCAGGGATCGCACCGACGAGCAATATTCGATCGTCATCGCCGACCAGGTGCTGGAACATGTGCGGCGGCCGCACGCGGCAGTGCAAAACATCCACGCCATGACCCGGCCCGGCGGCTGGGCGATGGTGGCAACACCTTTCCTGTTTCGCGTCCACGCCAGGCCGCACGACTACAACCGATGGACCCCGGCCGGCCTCAAGCAGCTGATGGTCGAGGGCGGCTTCGCGGAAGCCAACGTCAAGGTCCACGGCTGGGGCAACAAGGCCTGCGCCAGGGCCCATATCGGCGGCCCCGTCCGCGCCTACGGCCTGTGGCGGGATCTGAGCAATGACGAGGAATACCCGCTGATGGTCTGGGCGTTTGCGAAGAAGGCGTGAGTGGCGGAAGTCCCGCTCCATCGTGGTGACGGCCAGGGAGTCTCGCTGGACACTTGACCGGATCCGCCGCCAGTGACCTACTTCGACTTCGAGGAGGCGTTCGCGAATGGACATTCGAACCACATTGACGGAGCTGTGCGAGGCCTTCAACGCGCACGACCTCGGTCGCATCATGGCGTTCTTTGCCGACGACTGCGTTCTGGAGATGCCAAGGGGAGCCGAGCCTTGGGGAACGCGCTTCGAGGGCAAGCGCAGCGTACGAGACGCGCTTGCGAGACGATTTGAGGGTTTGCCCGATGTGCATTATGGCAATGGGCAGCACTTTGCGGACGAGGCTGCCAACACCGGCATGTCGAAATGGACCCTCACCGGCACCACCCGCGAGGGCGTAAGAAAGGAAGTTCGAGGTTGCGATTTCTACACATTTCGTGACGGAAAGGTGATCCGCAAGGACTCATACTGGAAGATCGTGGAGTAGGGGTTGGCACTCTTGTCTGATCTTTTCGTTGTCCCGCATTCCAAAGCAGGTGGATTACGCGATGCGCGTTTGCATCGCTGCACTCGCCGACGAAATGCCAACCCCGAAAATCCCGAAACGCATTCAAAGTAGCTGCCAAGATGAACCCATGTCGTCATGCCTGTTTGGTCTCCCAGGCCAAGCGAACGCTATTCCATGTCCGGCACGTCGCCACCTACAAACAGAGTTGTCGGCTCGCCATACTCACCCACCGAAGGGTTACCCTCGCGCGACCACGCAATGACGCCAGCATGCTTGCCGCCAGTCTCCTCGCAGTGCGTATCGCTCTGCCCAGTCGGCTGCCATGCCGGTTTGCAGGTCGCCGGTCTCATGACCGTCGAAGGCCGTGACCACGATCAGCCTGGTGCTTTGTGTTGGGAGAGTAAACTATTTGACCTGGAGGGTGTCTTTCCGCTGGACCAACAGCCGGTTGAAGTTGAGCGGCGCAGGGGGAAGAATCTCCGTCATCTCGAATAGAGGCACAGGGCCTTCCGGCTCCGGTGCTTTCTGCTTGGCCTTCAGGTCCGTGATCTCCTCGTCGCGCCGCGCAATCCGGCTTTCCAGATTGGCAATGCGCTCCGCAAGAAAATAGCGCCCCACGGCAAATCCGCCGCCGCCGAACAACGCGGCAGACGTAGCAAAGGCCAGCGGGTTAGCCGCCACCAGCGAAGAGTTGCTTTGAATGAAAGCGATAAGGTCATGCATGGCTAAAAAGCTCTCCTCTCACGCCGAGGACAATTCAACCAGCCGACGGGTCGCGCGAGGGATCGTCATACCAAGTCGCACCCGATCAGTATTGGGCAACTTCGCCCTCCGGCCTGGCCCTGCCGTGCGGAGCGCCGCGAGTGTGTCAGCACAAGCTTCCTCAGATGTCTCGTTCCATTCATCCCACTATCGTCGCCGTAGGGCGGCGGGGCTGGATCAGTTTGCGACGTTCACGCCAGTCATCCCACGACAGGGCCCGTATCATCATAGCCAATGGAGACTATCCCCGGATGCCTGTGGGCTATGGCGAGTATCTGAGTCTCTAGTTCGCAGTTGTAGGTCATTAACGCCTTCACGGTCTCAAGCGGGCTATCGTAGCGAGCGATAAGCTTCACGGCTTCATAGTGCAGTTCGGCTTTGGCATCGGCCTCCGGGTACATCGTTCCCATCGCGGTTCCTCCTTGCGCTGCATACGGGTGATGCAGTGAGCAGCATCAAGTCGCTCCTTTGGCGAGGCAGAGTGTCATGATGTGTCCATTCGCAATGACTCCGAATATATGGCCATAGTGAACAAAAAGGGAACAAAATGTCAAGGACGACCTGAGTCGGAGAGGACTTCTATTTTGGACATGCCCCGGGTAAAAGGCCCCCCGCGCTTAGCAAATCCTGTGTCGAGCACATGAGGTCGGGCTGCTCGTCCGCGTCTGCGTCAACGGCAGCATCACCTGTGGGCCGAGCAAGCACGGTTGCCGCGCGCATGTGGCGGCAACGGCTGCTCGATTCGTAGATCAGGTTAAGAACGCGGCGAGGCCGCAGCCGGCTGCTGGTCGAGAAGAACACCTCGACGGGCATGCCGCGGCGCCAGGGTCAGTCCTTTGAGTCTGGTAAGTTCCGCGCGCGGCAAATCGACGTGCACCTTCCGATCCGGAGTGCGCAATGCCCGACCGTCTGAAGGGCCACTCAAATTTTCTGACCCAGTCGAGGTGGAGGCTATCATAGTTGATTGTTGCTGCCGGTGACCTGGCGTAATCAAAGGCTCACGTAGCTTTCCAACAGAGGACGGTATGTTGTATCCAGGTCGATTTTTAGAACCGAGCGACATTGTGATGCTTGCCCGTGTTTGTGAGACGGTCTGCAAAGAGCGCGGCGTACCTGTTGCTTCGCGGGCGGGAGAGCGCACGGCTGCGCACGTACTCAGGCTGTTCATGAACGGCTTGAGTGGGGAGAATGAGCTGCTCGATGCTGAGAGGAACTGGGCTCGACGGAGTGATCTGGCTTTCGAGAAGGCTGCTGTCAGCTACGATGACACAAGAGAGGCCGCGTGATTAGCTTCCTGAGAATCGAAGTAGCGAAGAAAACCGCTCGCTCCACGCGACGAGCCCCAGAGGCACCCTCTGGATAGAGCAGGGTGTTGCTGCGGCATTCTTAAGGTGAGGTAAAGCTTCCGCACGCAGCCCGATTCGTGGGCGATCGGCTCTGTTGGAATTTGGTGGTGAGACTAAGGACAATCGACGCGTAGTGTGTTCCGGGCGATCTTCCAGGCGGACTCGACATGCCGCCGCGCTGCTGCTTCCGCCGCTTCCGGCTTGTGTGCGCGGATCGCATCCATTATCTCGTTCATCTCGGCGATCGCCGCTTCGCGGCGGTTGGTCGAGACGATTGTCATCGAACGAAGCTGGTTGATGCGGACATTCAGCCCGGAGACGATTTCCCAGGCGACACGCTTGTCGGCGGCCTCGAACAGTGCCTCGTAGAATTTGGTCGTCGCCCGCATCACCGCAGGCGGCGTCGCCGACGCCCACGCATCGAACAAATCCGCCAGCGCCCCTTCGAGCGTTGCCAACTGCTCGCCGGTGGCCGACAGGGCACAGGCTCGGGCCGCGATGCCTTCAAGCAGAGCCCGAAGCTCGTAGATCTCGTCGGTACGGCCGAGGTCCGGCCTGGCGACGGCCGGCCCATGCCCAGGGATCATCTGCACGAGCCCCTCTGCCTCCAGCTGCCGCAGTACCTCACGCACGACGGAACGGCTGACGCCGAGCTGGTCGCAAAGCGGCCGTTCGACAAGCCTTTCGCCAGGCTGGAAATGGAAATCCATGATCGCTTCGCGCATGCGCTCCAGCGCCAGCGTCCTCAAGGTCTTGGAGCTGCGGTCGATGCGAAGCGTGTCGTCTGGCATGCATGCCTCCTGCGCCGCTACGAAAACAGATTCGATGCCCGGTTGACAAGGTACTTGGCGCTCCATAGCATGGTATACCATAAGATGATAGCGGGATTGGATGTCCCGAGGCACCACCTACCCAAGGAATTCCATGCAGCCCGCCATTCGTAAGATCGTTACCTATACCGAGAACACGCTGATCGAAGGCGGCAAGGCCGCCCCCCGGCCGCTGCGCCTTATCGGCGTCGCAGCGGTGCTGACCAATCCCTGGGCCGGTCGCGGCTTCACCGACGATCTGTCGCCCCAAATCCGAGCCTGTGCGCCGGTGCTGGGAGAGATCCTGACCCATGAGATCGTTGCCGCCGCCGGTTCCGGCGAGGCTATCGAGGGCTATGGC
>NZ_RZQY01000188.1:0-9531 GCF_003998575.1 Mesorhizobium sp. M7A.F.Ca.CA.001.10.2.1
GCACCGCACTTGCCCGCGCGGTCGACGCCATCGGCTGGAGCCGCTCGACATGAGCAACCATACCGCCGCGAGGCAGCGCGCTCTTACCGACGGGGCGACCCTTGCCTGACATGAGGTTCGCACCACCCAATCCATTGCGCATCGCCGATCGTGCGAGCGGGCTGAATGCGTTGAGCGTGCGCAGCTATAATGAGCGGCTGGTGCTGTCGCTGCTGCTTCAGAACGAGGGCATTTCGCGGATGGAAATCGGCGAAAAGACCGGCCTGTCGGCGCAGACGGCCTCGGTCATCGTCCGTTCGCTCGAGCAGGAAGGCCTGGTCTCGCAAGGCGAGGCGCAGCGCGGCCGCGTCGGGCCGCCCACCATCCCGCTTTCACTCAATCCGGAGGGCGCCTATGCGGTTGGCGTCGGCTTCAGCCGCCGCAGGATCGACATCGCGCTCATCGATTTCATCGGCACCGTGCGCTTCCACACGCAATTGCCGGCGGATGAAGCCAATCCCTTTCCGCAAAGCAGCGATCTGTTCGGCGCGATCAGGCAAGCCATGACCAGCCTGCCGGTCGAGGCGCGCAGCCGGGTTGCCGGCATCGGCCTGGCCGTTCCCGACGATGTCGACACGATGGCTGCAACCCGCAACGGATCGAGCACCTCGCTGAAAGCCTTGCAGGGGGAGATCGAGGAACAGATCAAGCTGCCGGTTTTCGTGCAGAACGATATCACCGCGGCAGCCGGCGGCGAGAGCATGTTCGGCGTCGCCAAGCCGCTCAACGACTATTTGTTCTTCTATCTGGGAGCACGGCTGCAGAGTAGGCTCATCCTCAACCACCAGATCTACAAGGGAAACTCCAGCGCCAGCTTCGATCATGGGCTGATGCGCCTGGAGAGCGAACTGACCAAGCGCCGGCGCCCGTCCGAAATCATCTGGAGCAGCAGCCCCGAGTGGCCTGACCTTGGCGAGGCCTACAGCGAATGGCTAGGGGAATGCTCCAACCGCCTGAAAGCCTCTATTTCCGCACTGACCCAGTTTGTCGAATTCAGGACGGTCGTCCTGTCCAGCTACGCGCCGCAGAAGATCGCCAAGGCCTTGTGCGCCGACATCGGCCGGGAATTCCCCGGCATCGAAGCGCTGCCCGCGCGGGTCAGCATCAGCCCGAAGGCCGTCGGCGCGGCAAGCCTGCCATTCAGTTCGCGCTTCATGATCCAGTGATCGAGCCGAACCGGCGTTGCCGGTCGGCCGATTACGGGCTCTCTGCAGGTCCATCGATGATTTTCAAATGACAAGGCGATTCCGCTTGCCAGGACGCCTCACTTAATAGCATGTTAAGTGAACCCTGAGATCGCCATGAAAATCGCTGCGGATCACGCACTCAACGACAATGCCGCAACCAGCGCCGAAGCGCGCCGCTCGACGGTATTGGGCGATCGCATCAAGGCCTATCGCACCACGCGGCGCCTGACGCTGCGCCAGCTCGGCGACATGATCGGCACCACCGCCAGCTTCCTGAGCCAGCTCGAGCGCGGCCTTTCGGGTGCCAACACCAGCACGCTGATGCTGATCGCCAACGCGCTCGGCATCAGCCTCGCCGATCTTTTCGACGAACGCGAGGTGTCGCCGCACGCGGTGCTGACACGGGCCGAACGGCCGGCGCTGCCGACCAGCGAAGGCTACCGCAAGACGCTGCTGTCGCGCCGGCCGATCCGCGAGATGGAAGTCTATTGCGGCGAGTTCGCCGTCGGCGGCTCCACCGGCGACGTGCCCTACACGCATGGCAACGCGAACGAGATGTTCCTCGTGCTGCGCGGACGCGTGCAACTGACGCTCGGCGACGAGAGCTTCACCCTCGAAGAGGGCGACAGCATCGAATATTCGACCTCGACGCCGCACCGGACGATCAATGTCGGCGATACGGTGGCCGAAGTGCTGTGGATCATCGCGCCGCCGACAAGCGGCGCTGTCGACCTCGATCAATATGTAGCCCGGAAAACGCTCGCGCCCGGCCTGCCAAAATCAAACAGCGAGCCATCGGAGGGTTAGAAAATGGGAAGCAGATCAAGATTGGCCGGGCTTGTCGGCGCCGCCGCACTGGCCTTGCTCGCAGCCGCCGCTCACGCGCAGAACGCGCCGCCGGCCGGGACCGTGGTGGACGGGTCGCTGAAGGGCAAGACGCTGACCTTCGTCTCGTATGGCGGCATCTACCAGGACGGCCAGGTTGCCGCGCTTAAGGAATTCGTCGACAAGAGCGGCGTCAAGCTGCTGAACGACGGACCGACCGAAATCGCCAAGCTCCAGGCGCAGGTCGAATCAGGCAATGTGACCTGGGATGTCGTCGACACGGATGATTTTCCGCCCTTCGTGCATTGCGGCAAACTGTTCCAGAAGCTCGACCTGACCAAGCTCGATATCTCGCACATCCCGCCCGGACAGGTCGGCGAGTGCAGCGTGCCGGCGATGAATTACGGCATGGTCCTGATGTACAAGAACGACACGTACAAGGACAATCCGCCAAAGGACTGGAAGGATTTCTTCGACACCGCGAAATTCCCCGGCACCCGCGCCATCGACGGCAGCGGCAGCCCGCTCGGCGGCTTGATCGAACAGGCCATCCTGGCCGACGGCGGCAAGGTCGACGCCATGACGCCGGCCGACATCGACAAGGGCATCGCCAAGATCAAGGCGATCGGCCCCGACACGATCTTCTGGAAGACCGGCGCCGAATCCCAGCAGCTCGCCGAGTCCGGCGAGGCCGACATGATCATCATGTGGACCGGCCGCGCCATGACGGCAGTCAAGAATGGCGCTGCCTATACGCCGGTGTGGAAGGACTGGCTGGTCGTCATGGATCAGCTGACCATCCCGGTCGGCGCCAAGGACCCCGATGCCTCCTACGCGCTGATCAACGCCTATCTCGGCAAGAAGTCGCAGGAGATCCTGACCGAGCAGACCTCCTACTCGCCGATCAACAACGAGGCACAGCCAAAGGTCGACGCGTCCGTCGCCGCCTTCCTGACCAACACGCCGGACCACGCCAAGCTCGGCTATCAGCAGAACATCAAGTTCTGGGTCGCCAACTTCGCCGCTGCGTCCGACAAGTGGACGGCGCTGATGGCCGGCAACTGAGCCGGCTACCACTGAGGTGACGGCGTGAGCCAGACATCGCATACGCCGACGGCCGGGGGTGATTATCCCCGGCCGTCAGGTGCCGTGCAGGGGCCGCAGCGGCGCCTGCGCCTTGCCGCCTATCCGTCGCTGCTGGCGATGCCGGCCCTGCTCCTGCTTATCGCGGCTATGGGCTATCCCTTGCTGACCGTCACGCTGCGCAGTTTTTCGGACCCGGCCTGGGGCCTGCAGAACTACGTCTGGTTCTTCTCCACGCCGGTGAACGTCACCGTCCTGTGGCGCACCTTTTCCATCGCCGCCTGGGTCACCATCGTCTGCGTCATCGCCGCCTATCCCTATGCCTATCTCATGACGGCGGTCGGGCCGCGCCTGCGGCTGGTCCTCATCCTGTGCGTGCTGGTGCCGTTCTGGGTCAGCGGCGTGGTGCGCACCCTGGCCTGGGTCATCCTTTTGCAGGATTCCGGCATCATCAATTCGGTCATCAGGCTGCTCGGCTTTGACGGCGTGAAGCTGATCCGCACGCAGACCGGAGTCGTCATCGGCATGGCGCAGGTGTTGCTGCCGTTCATGATCCTGCCGCTCTATTCTGTCATGCGCGGCATCGATTTGCGCCTCGTGCAGGCGGCGCGCAGCCTCGGCGCGCGGCCCGCACGTGCCTTCCTGCAGATCTATCTGCCGCTGTCGCTGCCAGGCGTCTTCGCCGGCGCCATCATCGTCTTCATCCTGTCGCTCGGCTTCTACATCACCCCTGCCCTGCTCGGCGGCCCGCGCAGCACCATGCTGTCGGCGCTGGTGCAGAGCCAGGTGCTCAGCCTGCTCAACTGGGGACGCGGCGGCGCCATGGGGGTCGTCCTGCTGGGCGCGACCTTCGTGCTTCTGGCGCTCGCCGCACCGCTGATGCGCCAGCGCCACAAGCAGGCGGCCAGATCATGAGGCTGGCCCCCTTCCGCATCCTGCTCGGCCTGTTCTGCCTGCTGGTCGCCGTGTGGCTGGTCATGCCGACGCTGGTCATCATCCCGATGTCGTTCAACGAGAAGAAGTCGTTGGCCTTCCCACCCTCCGGTTTCTCCTGGCAGTGGTACGCGAATTTCTTCACCAATCCCGATTGGCTGTCGAGCTTCTTCAATTCGCTGAGGGTCGCGGGCCTCGTCGCCGTTGCCGCCACGCTGATCGGCACGCTGGCGTCGCTTGGCCTCAGCCGCATGAAACATTCCGGCGCCGGCCTGCTGCGCGCTATCCTGATCACGCCGATGATCGTGCCCGGCGTGGTGCTGGCGATCGGCATCTATGCCGTTTACCTCGACTACCAGCTTGTCGGCACCACCACCGGCTTCGTCATCGCGCACACGATGCTGGCGATCCCCTTCGTCATCATCGCCGTATCGGCAAGCCTCGAAGTCTTCGACGTGCGGCTGGAAACGGCGGCGGCCAGCCTCGGCGCCAACCGCTTCACCACATTCCGCACCGTGACCTTGCCGCTGATCGCGCCCGGTATCCTGTCCGGGCTTTTGTTTGCCTTCGTCACCTCCTTCGATGAAATCATCGTCGCGCTGTTCATCACCAGTCCCTACCTCAAGACCTTGCCGGTGCAGATCTTCACCAGCATCACCCGCGACGCCGACCCGACGGTGACGGCCGTCGGAACCATCATCTTCATTGCCACGACGCTGATCATCAGCGCCGGGCTGATCATCAGCTCGAAATCGACGAGGAGTTGAGATGACTGCGAGGGAACGTGGCGCGGCCATCGACATCAAGGGCGCAACCAAGCGTTACGGCAATTTCACCGCGCTCGATGATGTCAGCCTGCATATCGAGCCGGGCGAGTTCATGACGCTGCTGGGGCCCAGCGGCTCCGGCAAGACGACCACGCTCAACGTCGTTGCGGGCTTCACCGACCTCACCGCAGGCGATCTTGCCGTCGGCGGCAAGAGCATCGTCGCCCTGCCGGCGCACAAGCGCAACATCGGCGTCGTCTTCCAGCACTACGCGCTGTTTCCGCACATGACGGTCGGCAAGAACGTCGCCTATCCCCTCACCTTGCGCGGCATGGACAAGCAGGCGCGCGACCGTCTCGTTGTACGAGCACTGGACATGGTCAAGATGGCCGATTTCGCGCATCGCTATCCCTCCGAACTTTCCGGCGGCCAGCAGCAGCGCGTGGCGCTGGCGCGTGCCATCGTCTTCGATCCGCCGCTGCTGTTGATGGACGAACCGCTCGGCGCGCTCGACAAGAAACTGCGCGAATGGCTGCAGCTGGAGATCAAGCGGATCCACCGCGAACTCGGCACCACCTTCGTCTATGTGACGCACGACCAGGAAGAAGCGCTGGTGCTCTCCGACCGCATCGCTGTGTTCAATCAGGGCCGCATCGAACAGGTCGGAACCGGCCGCCAGCTCTACGACGAGCCGACGACCTTGTTCGTGGCCAAGTTCATCGGCGAATCGACCAGTTTGCGCGGCGAGGCCCAGGCGTCCGGAGACCAGACCAGCCTGACGATCGCCGGCCAGAAGATCGTGGCCTACGGCAAGCTCGCCGGCGGCCGCAAACCGGTGGTCCTGCTGCGGCCGGAGAAGCTGTCGCTTGCCGGCACCAACACGCCTCCCGCCGCCGGGCAGAACAGCCTCACTGGTGAGGTCAGCGAAGCGATCTATCTGGGGTCGGGTTCGAAATACCAGGTGACGCTTCGCGACGGCTCGGTCGCCATCGTGCGCTCGTCGCTGGAAGCCACACCGTTCTCGATTGGTGACACGGTCGATCTGCGCTGGTCCGTCGTCGATGCAAAACTTCTTGCCGACGACGACCGCGCCGACATGACGATGACCTGACCGCTTTTCCCCGCAGGATTTTTAGACATGGACGCCAAAGTCAACGGCAACGTCTCGTTCTGGTATGCCGACATCGGCCTGCCGGCCTACCGCGCGCCGCTTCCAGGTGATCTCGAAGCCGATGTCTGCATCGTCGGCGCCGGCTACACCGGCTTGTGGACGGCTTATTACCTGAAGAAGGCCGATCCTTCGATCCGCATCGCCATCGTCGAGAGGGAGTTCGCCGGCTTCGGCGCGTCGGGCCGAAATGGCGGCTGGCTGTCCGGCGGCTTCAGCTGGTCGCGCGAAAAATATCTGCAGACCTCGACGCGCGGCGCCGTCATCGACATGGAAACCGCCATGCATGGCACGGTCGACGAAGTGATCGCGGTGACCGAGACCGAAGGCATCGATGCCGACATCCGCCGGGTCGACAATCTGACGGTCGCCACCAACCCGCCGCAGCTCGAACGGATCAAGGCCGCCTATGCCGATGCGATCGGCTGGAGCGTGCCGAGCGAGCGTGTCGGCCTGATCGGTCAGGAAGAGGCCAGAGCCCGCATCAACATCAGAAATGTGCTTGGCGGCTATATCCACCACGGCACCGCGCGCGTGCAGCCGGCCAAGCTGGTGCGCGGCCTGTCCGAAGCCGTCGAACGCATTGGCGTGCCGATCTACGAGCAGACCACCGTGACCGGCATCGAGAAGGGCAAGGTCACGACGAGCCGCGGCACCGTGCGCGCGCCAATCATCATTCGTGCCACGGAAGGGTTCACGGCCGGCATACCAGGCAATGAGCGGCTCTGGCTGCCGCTCAACAGCGCGCAGATCATCACCGAGCCGCTGCCGCAATCGCTATGGGACGAGATCGGCTGGGAGGGCCATGAGCTTCTCGGCGACGCCGCGCACGCCTATTGCTATGCACAGCGCACCAGGGAAGGCCGCATCACCATGGGCGGACGCGGCGTGCCCTACCGCTACGGCTCGCAGACCGACGTGCGCGGCCAGACGCAGCAGGCGACGATCGAAAGCCTGCACGCGATCCTCATCCGCCTTCTGCCACAGACAGCCAAGCTTCGCATCGACCACGCCTGGTGCGGCGTGCTGGGCGTGCCCCGCGACTGGTGCACGACGGCCGGTCTCGACCCTGAGACCGGCATCGGCTGGGCCGGCGGCTATGTCGGGCTCGGCGTATCCAGTTCCAACCTGTCGGGCCGCACGCTGCGCGATCTCATCCTGCGGCGCGACACTGAGCTGACCCGCCTGCCCTGGGTCAACCGCCAGGTCAGCAAGTGGGAGCCCGAGCCGATGCGCTGGCTCGGTGTCCACTCGATGTATCAGCTCTACCGCGTCGCCGACGAACGCGAGGAGGCCGGCCTCCAGCACACGTCGAAACTCGCCGCAATCGCCGATCGCATCACAGGACATTAAGAGACTGCCATGACCGATTTCCAGACCTTCGCCCATCTCGCCTCGATCGATCTCGGCGAGCCCGAGCCCAAGCCGACCTCGATCAGCGGCAATCAGTTCGAAGCAGCGAAGACGCTGTGGACCTCGCCCGACGGCACGTTGGAAGTCGGCGTCTGGGAGTGCACGCCGGGCCGCTTCACCGCATCGCGCGACAGCAATTCCGAAACGTGCCACATCGTGTCAGGCCGGGTCTCGCTGCATGGTCCCGATGGCCGCAGCAAGGACGTCGGCCCGGGCGAAATGCTGGTGCTGCCGAAAGGGTGGAAAGGCGAATGGACGATCCACGAGAAGACGCGCAAGCTCTATATCCTGCACTTCGAGGCGTGAGCCGACGTCCGCTTTGGCTGAAGCCTCCCCAACTTCGTCATCCTAGGGCGAAGCAGGAGCGAAGCTCCGTCGCGGAGACCCTGGGATCCATTCCGTGACAGCCATCGAGGAATGCAGCGGAACAGAATTCTGCACCGCTGCAGCGCTTTGAGGTCGCGGCATGTATCCCTTGGGCTGCGGAGCAGCTCCAGGGGTCTGCGCCGCGTCGCTACGCTCCTTGCTCCGCCCGTGGATGACGAAGCGATGGGCGCTACTCGTCGCCCAAACCGCCGGCCGTCGGCTTGCCTTCTATCGCCTGCCGCAAGGCGTCGTTGATGCGGTCCTGCCAGCCCGGCCCATCCTCCTGGAAGTGGTCCAGCACGGCGCGGTCGATCCGGATCGAAACAAGCTCCCTGACGCCTGGAGCGGCGGAGGGCTCACGAACCGGCGCGGCCGGCTTCTTCACCGGCTTGAAAGCCGCTTCGGCGGCCGCCATCGGATTTGTCGGTCGGCGCGGGGGATTTGCCATTGGGATGACCCTGACTGAAGGCGATTCGTGCGCAGCACGCTTACGCCACCATAGCCCAACCAGCGCCGTCGCGCAGGCCCCTTTGGTCGGGACAATCACTCGGCTGCTTGAAGACTTTGCGCGTCGATGATGACCCTGATCTCCGCGCGGCAGGAGCCGCAATTCGTACCGGCATGCAGGGCCGCGCCGATCCCCGCGACGCTGCCGCAGCCGCGGCGCACCGCTTCGGCGATCTGGTTGGCGCCGACGCCGAAGCAGGAGCAGACAATGGCGCCGCGATCGACGTCGACCCCGCCCGGCCGTCCGGCCACGATCGCCAGCCTTCCGCGCCGGTCGACATGATCGGCACTTAACTGTTCCGCCGCCCAGCCGCGCGACACGGCGACCGGGCCGGGCGCGACGAACAAGGCGCCTGACAGTTGATCGCCGTCGAAGGCGGCGATGCGATGCTGGCCGGCGTCGCAGTCATGATAGGCGAGCATTTCCGCACCCGGTGACGCGCCGAACAGTGACCCGGCAAAGCCGGCCCAGTCGATGTCGTCTTCGGCAAAGGC
Organism: Mesorhizobium sp. M7A.F.Ca.CA.001.10.2.1; assembly: GCF_003998575.1. Taxonomy (NCBI): domain Bacteria; kingdom Pseudomonadati; phylum Pseudomonadota; class Alphaproteobacteria; order Hyphomicrobiales; family Phyllobacteriaceae; genus Mesorhizobium; species Mesorhizobium sp. M7A.F.Ca.CA.001.10.2.1. The sequence continues at coordinate 8,784 of NZ_RZQY01000188.1, forward strand.
AAGCTCGACCCGCCAGCCGCCCTTGCATTTGGCCACGGCCCAATAGGCCGCGGCATCGGGCGACGGCCTATGCCGCGTCACCGCAAAGCCGAAGGCTTTTGCGGCGAATTTCTCGATGCGGGCGGCGACATGTTTCAGCGCCGGCTGGCCGGAAATGGGATCGGTCAGCGGCGCGGTCAGCGTGTCGAGCCGGCCCTTTGCCGAGAACTGATCGGTCCAGTGCATCGGCGCAAACAGGCTGCCCTGGCGCTGGCGTATCGTCACCAGCGCGCGCACCAGCACGTCACCGCGCGGGCTGGAAACGCGCACGATGTCGGCGTCACCGATGCCGAAGCGCTGCGCATCCACCGGGTGGATCTCGACGAATGGCTCGGCGATGTGCTGCGAAAGCCGCGGGCTTTTGCCGGTCCGCGTCATGGTGTGCCAATGGTCGCGGATACGGCCGGTGTTGAGGATCAGCGGATAGTCGGGACTGGTGCGGACTTCCGTGGTCGGGCGGATGGCGATGAAGCGCGCCTTTCGATCGGGTGTGTAGAAATTGCCGTCGGCGAAGAAGCGAACCTGGAGCCCAGTCGTGCCGACCCCTTCTGGCCTGCCGGCCATCTCCCCCTCGAGGGGGGAGACTAGCAGCTTTGACACCGGCGCTTCTTCCGCAGCGTTGGCGATTGGCGAAAGCCGAGCGGCAGGCTGATCTCCCCCCTTGAGGGGGAGATGGCCGGCAGGCCAGAAGGGGTCGGCACGACCGGGC
>NZ_RZQY01000189.1:0-9445 GCF_003998575.1 Mesorhizobium sp. M7A.F.Ca.CA.001.10.2.1
CCGGAGGACATCGTGCTGCGGCCTGCCAACGACTATGTCCGCGACTTCATCGCCAATGTGCACCCGCTGTCGGTGCTGACCGCCTGGAACGTGATGCGCGACCGTCGCGCTCTGGAGCACGGCAAGGATGGCTGGGTGTGGCTCGACCGCCGCAAGACGACGCGCTTCAAGATCGATGAGCATGGGCTGGTGGCGGCGGCCGAACGCGATGGCAAGCCGGCGGTCTGGGTGTCGTGCGCCGACGTCGAAGGCCAATCCGAGGAAGCCGCGCAAGTGTTCTGGGCCAATCCGGGCACTTCGCTGAAAACCGTGATGCTGGCCATGCACCGTTCGCAGACCGCTCCCGTGGCGCTGTTCGACGACCAGTCGCGCTTCGTCGGCGCCATCGGTATCCGCGACGTGCTGAGCGCGGTGCTGCGGCGGTAACCTTCGCCGTCAATTCAGCCCATAGGGCGGTTTAGTGTTTTCGAGGGAACAGCCGGGTCGCATAATTGAGGTTGAGGAATGCGAAACGCGACGGTGGCTGCACTCATATACGAGTTTCTATTCGACGTTTACCGGCTAATCGACGCCGAGCGAGAGCACAACGAGTGGCTGCCAGACGAACATAGTGTGGTGCGTGAAGCCTTCTTTCACAGTTACATCAGCTGCTGGGAGTGGAGTACCTCGGTGCTGGAGGAGGTCGGCGCCACCAAGACCCTCCAGCTGCCGCACATTAGGCAAGACCCGAACAGGCGCAGTCCGTACAGCTACCCTTTAATGACCTTGGACGACTGTCGCGTTGCAGACTTTTTAGAGTTCGAGACATTCGACAATTATTGCTATGCAATGTTCACCTTTTACCAATTGATCGGTCAAACTTCGCGTGAGAACGAGGTCAATCTGGCCGTTCGGTCTCCCCGGTTCTTGGAGGCAGTCGCATCCAAGGACGATGTCTTCCTGATCGAGGACATTCATTGCGTTAAATTTAGACGAGATCGCTTCGAGGAAAAGGTGATGACGCGTTGGGACGAGATGCAACTTCGCATATTTCGACGCAAGGACGGCGTACTGAAATAGGCAACCAGCCTATCCACCGCTCGTTGACCTATGCTGGTTGAAGTTGAGAGCAGACCGACGAAGAACCGGCTAACGAAACTGCCCTGTCATCTTGTGGCAGCCTTATGCCGCCAGCGGCAGGCGCAGCTGCGTTAGCAGGCCACCGCCCGGGTTGTTAGACAGGCTGATCTCGCCGCCGGCGGCGCGCGCGATGTTGCGGGCAATGGTCAGGCCGAGGCCCAGACCGCCGGTCTGGCGGTTGCGCGATTGTTCGAGGCGCACGAACGAGCCGAACACGGCGTCGATCTGTGCCTGCGGTATCCCGGGCCCTTCATCGCGGATGGTGAGCAGGATCATGTCTTCCGACCGGCGCAGCGTAAGATGCGCCTTCTTGCCGTAGGTGACCGCGTTCTGCACCAGATTGGTGACACAGCGCTTGAGCGCGACCGGCCGCGCCATGCAGATCAGCCCGCGCGAACGGGTCTCGTCGTCGAACGATACGTCGTCATAGCCGTCGGCGATCGATTCCACGAGCGACCAGAAATCGATGCGTTCGTTCTTTTCCTCCGTCACTTCGAAGGTGGCGAAGTCGATCACCGAGCTGGCGATGCCCTCGACATCGGCGAGGTCGTGCGCCAATGCCTCGCGGACCGCCGATTTGCGCAACAGCTCCAGGCGCAGGCGCATCCTGGTCATCGGCGTGCGCAGATCATGCGCCAATGCCGCCGCCAGATGTTCGCGGTCCTCGACATATTCGCGCAACCTTGCCTGCATGGCGTTAATCGCCTTAGCGGCGGCACGGACCTCGCGGCTGCCGCTCTCGGCGATCGGCGGGCTCTTTAGATCCTTGCCGATCCGGTTCACGGCGGTTTCCATCATCCGGTAGGGCGCCGTCAGCCGGCGCAGCGACCAGATCGACATGATCACCACCAGCCCTGCGATCAGCGAATAGAGCGGCAGGCTGTCGAAGCTCAGGATCGGGCCGACCGGCGTGATCGGCTCGGTGAAGTTCAGCCATTGGCCGTCGGCGAAGCGCAGCGAGGCCGTCAGCTTGTCGCTCTGGGCGAAGTCGGCGGCCAATACCAGAAGGTCGCGCTCGACCTGGCCGATGTCGGGTCCCGGGGCCGTGCCGTCCGCGTCATCGGCCTCGCGCGTCGCCGGATCGCGGCGTACGCGTGCATCGGTGATGCCGAATTTCGACAGCCTGCCGACGAGGATGTCTTCGAGTTCGGCCAGTTCGTCGTCACCGGCGATCGACGAAGTGACCGCCGGTGTGTCCGAAACGGTGAGCGCATAGGTTGAATTGAACAGGCCGCTCGCCGTCGCCTTGCGCTCGTCCGGACTGGCGTCATGCATGAGCTGCACCAGCGAGAAGGCACGGTCGTTGAGCCGGTAGAGGTCGACGACGTCGTTGGCGGCGGCGCGGTCGCGCGATACGATGTAAAGGGTCGCGACCTGGCTGATCAGCAGGCCGGCAATGACGATCAGCAGCACCCAGACAGGCAAGGTCTGCGGCAGGAAACGCCTCATTCGGAGGTCGTCTCGGGCAGGAACTGGTAGCCGCCGCTGCGCACGGTCAGGATCAGCTTGGGCGTTTTGGGGTCGTCTTCCATCTTGCGCCGCAACCGGCTGACCAGGATGTCGATGCTGCGGTCGAAGGAATAGTCGCTGTCGCCGCCGGACAGTTCGATGAGCTGGTCGCGGGTCAGCACGCGCTGCGCGCTCTTGACGAAGGTCTGCAGCAGGTTGAATTCGGCCATGGTCAGCTCGACCCTGACATCGTCGGGTGCGATCAGCCGGCGCCGAGCACAGTCCATCGTCCAGCCGGCGAAGCGGTAGATCTGCTTGGTGGTGGCGCGCTTGGGCTCGGCGGCGCCATTGCGCCTGAGCACGGCGCGGATGCGCGCCAAAAGCTCGCGCGGGTCGAAGGGTTTGGGCACATAGTCGTCGGCGCCCATTTCCAGGCCGACGACGCGATCGGTCGTCTCGGTGACGGCGGTCAGCATGATGATCGGCGTCGAGTACTGGGCGCGCAGGTCGCGGCACAGCTCCAGCCCGCTCTTGCCGGGCAGCATCACGTCAAGGACGATGAGGTCCACCTGGACGCGCCGCAGGATGGTCTCCATCTCGACACCGTCGGCGGCAACCGAGGTGTGCAGGCCCCGCTTCTGGAAGAATTCCTGCAGCAGGTCGCGGATGCCCTTGTCGTCGTCGACGATCAGTATGTGTGCGTCGGATTTCACAGCAGCCCTGTCATTGTTGCCAAGCCCTTCTGTCTTTGATTGCCAAGCCCTTCTGTCACAACCCACACGATAGAATTCAGGCCATATGTTGGCCAGTGGCTATGATGGGTTCACACCGGCTTTCTCAGACACAATCCAGAAACAAAATTCTACAGTTCAGAAAAACTCCTGAAAAATTTCAAGGGCATAACTGGTCTCGTGGCGGTCAGGTCATCGGCTGCGACGCTAGTCTCCGGGTTTACGGATAAACCGATGCCAAGGTTGTCGATCAGTTTGTTGGGTGCGTTGCTGGGCTTCTGCCTGGTCACTGCCGCTGTCGGACAATCGGACGCAAAGGTGACGCTCACAACCCGGAGCGAACGGTGCGCCAATCTCAGCCACCAATTTGATGAAGCCCTCGAAACCCACGCCACGGCAACGCAGGTCACCGCGGCAAAGGCACTTCAGAGAAAGGGCAACCGGTACTGCGCCGCCAAGAAACAGGCGCAGGGCATCCGGATGCTCGCCAATGCTTTGAAGCTGCTTGGAGTGACGCCGAACGACCCGGTTCAGTAACACTCAGAAACTTGACCCGCATAAAAAGGAAACGAAGCCATGAAAAAGTCCATCCTCTCCGCCACCGGTCTCGCCGTCGCTCTGGCTTTCGCGATGCCGGCTCTCGGCAACGCCGCCGCCACCACGACCGCTGCTCCGGCTGCTTCGACGACCACAGCTCCGGCGACTGCCGCTCCGGCCAAGGCTGCTCCGAAGAAGGTCGTCAAGAAGACCGTCAAGAAGCACAAGAAGGCTGCCGAGAAGGCCGTCAAGAAGGACGCCCCGAAGACGTAATCAGGTCCGGCATAAAATGCCGGCTGTTGGCCAAGGACGCTCCAGCTGGTTTCGGCTGGAGCGGCCTTCTTCCTGTCCGAGCGCTGAAGCCCTGACGAAGTCTGGCACCGGCAGCTTCCGCCTCGACTGACACTTAACCCGTTTGCAACGCCGGCCGTGTAGGACAATCCGCATGAAGAAGCGGCTTTCGTCCATTTTGCGCTCGATGGTGATCGGCGGCCTGGTTGCCACCGGCGTCGCCAGGGTGCTGATCCTGTTCACCGCCAGCCCGGTGCCCGATCCGGCCACCGGACGCACCGAGCCTTCGCTGTTCGCGCCGGCGATTTCCACCAACTGGGACTACATCACGCCGGCACAGACCTGGCTGCTGATCGTGCTGACAGGCGCGACGTTGATCTGCGTCGCCGCGTGGCCGATCACGGTCTGGCTGGAACGCCGGGCGGATGCGGGTGGAAACCGCTTTCACCCCGATATCCGGCCCGCCACGACCGCGCGGCAGATTCCCAGCCGCCGCATGTTCGGCCGCCAGGGCCGTTGAACGGCAACCGACACTTTCCCACATGATTGTGAATGGCCGCGTCGGCGGACACTGGTTTTCGCGCGTCGACCAAAATGGACGACCGCTTTCGCTGGTGCCAGAATGGCGGCAGGGTTGCTACGCCAGAGCAATTCACCGTTTCGTGGAAACGGCGAACCGTTCTGATCCTTTGTCTTGACGCAATTCCGGGCGGAAAACCGTTTTACACTTTTCCTGGAATTGCTCTAACTGTCGGTTCCAATGCCTGAAATCACCACAAAACCGCGCGTCCAGGTCAAGCCGCAGATCGAACGGCCAAAGCTCTACAAGGTCATCCTCATCAATGACGATTTCACGCCGCGCGAATTCGTCGTGACGGTGCTGAAGGGTGAGTTCAAACTCAGCGAAGACCAGGCGCATCGGGTGATGATCACCGCGCATCGTCGCGGCGTCTGCGTCGTCGCCGTGTTCACCAGGGATGTCGCCGAGACCAAGGCGACGCGCGCCACCGATGCCGGCAAGGCCAAGGGCTATCCGCTGATGTTCAAGACGGAGCCGGAGGAGTAGCTCTACCGTCCTTCGCGGTACCACATCGAACCCATTGCCAGAAGCAGCAGGCCGAGGCCGAGGAAGCCGCCGAACAGCGGCACGCGCGAGACGGCCTTGAGCACGCTGTCGTCCGTGGTGCGCAGTCCGATCCAGTCGTTGCCGGACGCGGCACCAGCCGAGCGCACAGGCACGATGGAGGGTAGCGTCACGTCGCTGCCAAGGGCTGCGGACGACGCCAGCCGGCGCACGCTGCCGCCGGTGGCTTCAGCCGGCGCCTTCAGCCGGCTTTCGGTGGAAATGACGTCGGCGAATTCCGGGGCGTTGACCGGCCCGACATGGGCGAGCGCGGTGAGGTCGCCATTGGCGACCTGATAGAGGCCGATCTCGCTGGTCTCGACGCTGCCGAGGAAGACGCCGGGCTCGGATTTCTCGAGCTTGACGGTCAAGGTCTTGCCGGATGGGGTGATGATCTGCGCGGGGCCGGGATCGTCGGCCATCGTCTGGCGGCGGATTTCCAGCACCATGCCGCGGCCGTCGGCGGTCAGCCGCTCTTCCTCGAGCTCAGGCTCCTTCATCAGCCAGTGGGCGATGCGCCGGTAGAGCTGGACATGCGGGCCGCCGCCCTCGAAGCCGCGCGCCCACAGCCAGCCCTGATCGGACAGCAGCATGCCGACGCGGCCTTCGCCCTTACGGTCGAGCAACAGCAGCGGCCGGTTGTCGGCGCCCTTCATCACCACTGCGCCTTCGGGATTCTGCACGCCGATGGTGCGGAACCAGCGGCTCCAGTGCGGCGGCTCGGTGGCAGAGCCATCCAGCCCACGCGTCACCGGGTGGCGCTGGCCGAGTTCGGTGAGGCGCGGATAGAAGGCCTTGTCGACCACCTCGCCGGTCGGCATCGCCGGCAGGGCGGACATCAGCGGCGTACGCGCGATCGAGCTTTCGCCGGCATATTCGGGGCCGGCCGCGATCAGCAGCGCGCCGCCCTTTTCGACATATTCGGAGATGTAGTCGTAATAGAGGATCGGCAGCACGTCGCGGTGCTGGTAGCGGTCGAAAATGATGAGGTCGAAATCCTTGATCTTCTCGACGAACAGTTCGCGGGTCGGGAAGGCGATCAGCGATAATTCGTTGATCGGCGTGCCGTCCTGCTTTTCCGGCGGCCGCAGGATGGTGAAATGGACGAGATCGACCGAGGCGTCGGATTTCAGCAGGTTGCGCCAGGTGCGTTCGCCGGCATGCGGCTCGCCGGAGACGAGCAGCACGCGCAAGTTCTCGCGAATGCCGTCGATGAGCGCGATGGCGCGGTTGTTGGTGTCGGTCAGTTCGCCCGGTTCGCGATCGATGGCGAGTTCGACGATGTTGCGGCCGGCGCCCGGAATGGTGACCTGCAACGGCATCGCCTGGCCGACAGTGGCGTGCTCGACCGCGACCTGTTCGCCATTGACCGAAACGCGCACATCGACCGGGCCGGTCTCGTTTTCGGTCGAGACGACGCGGTAGGTCATGTCGAGCGGCTTGCCGACAAGGCCGAAGCGCGGGGCGTTCTCGAAACGTATGCGGCGATCCTTCTCGTGATCGTTGCCGGTTATCAGCGCATGCAGCGGAGCGTTGAAATCGGGCGCTCCCGGGGGGGCGTCATGGACCTCGCCATCTGTGATCATGATGGCGCCGCCGATCCGTGACGGCGGCACGTCGCGGAAGGCGCCTTCAAGCGCGCCGAACAGCCGTGTCTCGGTGCGTTCCTCGGCGGCCTCGGATTTGCCGGCCTCGACGACGCGCACGTCGAACTGCTTGAAGCGGCCAAGCCGCTGCTGCAGCCCGGCCAACGCCTCGTCGGTCTGCTTGGTGCGGTCGCCGATATCCTGGCTCTGGCTGCGGTCGACGACGAGGGCGACAACGCTTTTCAGCGGCTCGCGCTCCTCGTTGAGGAACACCGGGTTGAACAAAGCGGCGGCGAGCGCCAGAAGGGCGATGAAGCGGAAGACCGAACCGCGCTGGCGAAACCACAGGCCGACCAGCGCAAGCAGCGCCAGCGGCACCAGCGCCAAGGTCAGCAGTGGCCAGGAGATCAGCGGTTCGAAGGAGATCGACCAATTCATTCCTTACCCTCCTCTTTTTGGGGAGGGTTTATCCGCGACCGGAGGGCACCAAACAAACTCATTCTACTGCCCCAGCCGTTCGAGCAGTATGGGTACGTGCACCTGGTCGGATTTGTAGTTGCCGGTCAGCATGTACATCATGATGTTGACGCCGGCGCGCAGCGCGTAGATGCGCTGCATCGGGTCAGCCGGCACGGTTGGCAGCAGCGCATCGCCGTTCTCGTCGACCGCCCAGGCGCCAGCGAAATCATTGGCGGTGATCATGATCGGCGAGACGCCATCGCCGGTACGCACCGGCCGGTTCTCGGCGTTGCTGGCGTCGAGCGAGGCCTCGACCCAGAGCGGGCTGCCGGCGAAGCGGCCGGGGAATTCGGGCAGGATGAAGAAGGATTTGGTCAGCACGTGGTCGGACGGTACCGGTTCCAGCGGCGGCACGTTGAGATTGCCGAGGATGTCGCGCAGCCGCTCCGTCGCCGGGCTGGTCGAATCGGCGCCGATGCCGTTGGCGAACTGGTCGCGGGTGTCGAACAGCACCGTGCCGCCTTGCTGCATATAGGCGTCGACGCGGGCGATCGCTGCCTGGCTGGGCATCGGTGCGGCCGGATCGATCGGCCAGTAGATCAGCGGATAGAACGACAGCTCGTCCCGGGAGATGTCCACACCGGCCGGCTCGCCCGGTTCCAGCGCCGTCTTCTCGACCAGGAATCGCGTCAGCCCCTCGAGCCCGGCGCGGCTGATCGAATCGTCGCCCGGCACACCGGTCAGCACATAGGCGATGCGGGTCTTCGAAATCGCCTCGATGGCAATTTCGTCACCCGGCTTGGCGTCGTCGGCGCGGGCAAGGTCGGCATGACCGAACAAGCTACCCAGCGCAATCAGGACGGCGGCGGTGGTTGTCACGGCACCGGCGCGGCGCGGCCGGCGTGAAAACAGGCCGCCCATCCAGAACACCGCCAGCGTATCAAGCAGCATCAGCACCAGGGCGGCCGCGACCAGCGTGCCTTTCAAACTGCGCGATTCGTCAAAGGCATACTGGATCGAGGTGACCGGAACAGTGATTTGCGGGCGCGCCAGGGGCGCCAACTTGCTGTCGGCTTCCAGCAGATTGTGGGCAAATACACCCGTCTCGGAACCATAGAGACCGGGCGGGTTTTCAAAAGTCACCGGCAGCGCGCCAGCGCCCGGTACAAGCGGCCGTGCATCCGGCGTCGGCGGCACCAGCGAGCCGTCGGCTGCAATCATGCGATAGGGCGCCAGCGACGCCGCGGCCGCTTCGGCATTGGCGATGGCCGCGCCCTGGTTGCGCGACAGCTGCACGATGCGGCGCAGCATCTCGACGAAGCTGCCAGAGATCGGCAGGTTCGACCAGGTTGCCTCGGGGGTGACGTGGAACAGCACCAGCGTGCCCTTGCCTTTCTTCAGTCCGGTGACCAGCGGCGTGCCGTCGGCAAGGGCCGCCCAGGTGCGCTCGACGATATCGGGTGTCGGCTCGGCCAGCACCTGCCTGCTGACGGTGACCTCGGTCGGCGGCGCCAGATCGGCGAACGGGCCGGCCTTGGGGAATTCGGTGACCGGCTGCGGCGACGTCCATGACAGCGCGCCGCCGAGCGACCGCTCGCCGGTGCGAAGGCGGACGGGCAGCAAATCGTCGTCATCGCCCGCGGTGGCCAGCCGCGAACCGGCGAAACGCACCAGCGTGCCGCCATTGTCGACCCAATCGACAAGTCTCTGCCGGACCTGTCCGGGAATGGTGCCGATATCGGCCATAACGATCATCGCGGGCTTCTGGTCGAGGATTTGCGGTATGGCGTCGGCAAGATCGGCGCTGGAGGGTTCGACCAGATCGGCGAAGGGCTGCAGCGCCCGCCTGATGTAGTAGAGCGGCGACAAAAGCGGCTGTGCCTGGTCGGCCTCGGCCTGCGACAATAGACCGACGCGCCGCCGCTTGGAGCTTTCGTCGAGGACGCGGACCGCACCAGCCTGCCGCTCGCCGTCGAGCGCGATGGAAGCGAAGTCGTTGCGCAGCTCGAACGGCACCGCCATGGTGCCGGTGGCGGTGGTTTCGCCAGGCGAAAAGGTCAGCGTCGCATCGGCGATGCGGCGGCCCTTGTCATCGAAGGCGCCGGCGGTGACCTGCGCCGGGGCAGGGTCGCCCGGCGCGCGGATGGCGG
>NZ_RZQY01000018.1:0-24805 GCF_003998575.1 Mesorhizobium sp. M7A.F.Ca.CA.001.10.2.1
GTACCGACGCCACCGGCATGCGCATCGATCAGACCGGCCGCTACCGCGGTGCCGGGGACGAGGCCAAGGTCCGCAGCCGCCTGCGCGGTCAACCCGCCGCCAAGTGCGCCACCCGCCGGCACGATCTGCGTGCCGATGCGCGCGAACCCCTCGTCGGCCAGGCTCCCTAGTCCGATGGTGCGGAAATAGGCCTCGTCCCAGCGGCTTTCATGCGCCAGATAGGTCCATTTGGCGGTCAGCGTGCATTGCGAGCGGGCCAGCGAGCCCGTCGCTTGCCAGGTCAGGAAATCGGTCAGGTCGAATAAATAGCCGGCTTCATTCCACGTCCGCGGCAAATTGCGCTTCAGCCACATCAGCTTCGGCGTCGCCATTTCCGGCGACATGACGCCGCCGATGTAATTCAGCACGGCGTGGCCGCTTGCCGTGCATTCGTCGGCCTCGGCGATGGCGCGGTGGTCGAGCCAGACGACGGTGTCCCAGCGCTTGTCGCCGGTGACCGAGACGCTGAGCTGGCCGCCTTGCCGGTCGCGCACCACCAGCGAACAGGTGGCATCGAAGGAGATGCCGACAATGTCCTCAGGCTCGACACCGGCTTTTTCGCGGGCAGCGCGCACGGCGGTGCAGACGGCCGACCAGATATCGCGCGAATCATGCTCGGCGTGATCGGGCTTCGGCTGGTTCATGGCGATCGGCCGCTCGGCGCGGCCGAGCAAGGTGCCTGTGGTGTCGAGAATGCCCGCGCGAGCGCTCCCGGTGCCGACATCGACCGCGCAAACGAACTGTTTCGTCAAGATGCTCTGTCTCTCGCTCCCAGGCCTGCAATCAGATCGGGCAATTGCAGCATGTCAGCGAATATAAAGTCCGGCTCACTCGACGCAAGCCGCGCTTTCAAGGTCGGGTTGCCGGCATGCGAGCCGCCGGTGAAGGCAAACACGCGCATCCCCGCCGCGCGCGCAGCAATGATGCCGGCCGGGCTGTCCTCGACGACGAGGCATTTGCGCGGATGAGCCCGCATGCTGGCGGCGGCATGCAGGAACAGATCCGGCGCCGGCTTTCCCTTGGCCACCATGGTGGCACTGAACAGGTGCGGCTCCATCAGCCCAAGCAATCCGGTGACGTCGAGCGCGTAGCGGATGCGGTCGAGCGTGCCCGAGGACGCGACACAGAACGGCAGCCCAAGCTTCGGCAGTATCTTCTTGACGCCGGCGATCGGCTTCAGCTCCTCGCGGAATTTGCGCATCAGTTCGACGCGCATCTCGGTCAGGTGCAGGTCTGTGATATCGAGCCCGAAGTCGCGGCCGAGGATCTCGCGCACGCTTTTCATGCTCCTGCCGAGGAAATGCTCGTAGGCGGCATCCTCACTGACGCTGCCGCCGGCGACTTTGACCATGCCGAGCAGCGCCGAGACGGAGAGCGCCTCGCTGTCGACCAGCACGCCATCGCAGTCGAAGATGACCAGTTCAGGCGTCATGGCCGAGAATGGCTCTCAGAGCTTGCCGGCGAGGTAGCGCGTCAGCGTCGCGCGCGCGCCATTCGCCCACAGCACGTTGAGCGCATGGGCGAAGGCCTCGACAAACGCCGTCGCGCGGCCGACATCGCCATAGATGTCCTCCATGGCAAGCCAGGCGGCGGGAGCATCCTTTGCCGCTTTTGCCGTTGCCTGCAGCCGGCCCCAGCTCGGATCGTTGGGCTCGATGACGGCGCCGCTATCCGTCGTGCCGAAGCAGTAGCGGCACCATAGCGCCGATTCCAGCGCCAGGCCCGCGACGCTCTTTCCGGCCTTCAGCCGGTCGGCGATGGTCGGGATGATGAATTTCGGCTGGCGGTTGGAGCCGTCGAGGCAGAGCCGGCGCACCGTGTCGCCGATCTTGGGATTGGAAAAGCGGCTCTCGATGAGCTGGTAATAATCTTCCAGGACCGTGTCCGGCACCGGCGGCACGGTCGGAATGATTTCCTCCCGTTCGAGCTTGGCCAGAAACCCGCTCACCAGCGGCTCCTGCATCGCCTCATGGACGAAATGGATGTCCATCAGGCCGGCCGGATAGGCAATCGTCGCGTGGCCGCCATTGAGGATGCGGATCTTCATCAATTCGTAGGGCGCAACGTCTTTGACGAACTGCACGCCGACCTTTTCCAGCGGCGGCCGGCCGCCGGTGAAATGGTCCTCCAGCACCCATTGCCGGAACGGCTCGCAGAACACCGGCCAGTTGTCCTCAAGGCCAAAGTCCTTGGCGAGGATGCCGCGTTCGCGGTCGGTGGTCGCCGGCGTGATGCGATCGACCATACCATTCGGGAAGGCGACATGCTCGCTGACCCAGTTCGCCAGATCCTCGTCGATCAAACGGGCCAGGCCGATGACGCCGTCCGAGGTGACATGGCCGTTGTGGGGAATGTTGTCGCACGACATGACCGTGAACGGCACGGTGCCTTCATCGCGCCGCCGCACCAGCCCGGCAAGGATGATGCCGAACACCGTCTTCGGTGTCGCGCCGGGCTGCGCATCGGCGAGGATGTCGGGGTGGGTCGGGTTGAACACGCCGGATGCCGGATCGATGAAATAACCGCCCTCGGTGATGGTCAGCGAAACGATCTTGATCGCCGGGTCGGCCAGCCGTTCGATGATGCCGGCCGCATCGCCGGGCATCAGGAAGTCGATCATGGCGCCGGTGACCCGGGCGCTCATATGGCCGCTGTCCTGCTCGACCACCGTGGTCAGCCAGTCCTGCTCTTCCAGTTTGCCGCGGCCGATCTTTTCACCGTCGAACACGCCGGCGCCGATCAGTGCCCAGTCATGGCCGACGCCCGAATTGAACAGATCGTCGAGATAGACGGCCTGATGCGAGCGATGGAAATTGCCGACTCCGAAATGCACGATGCCGGCCTTCAATGTCGCGCGGTCATACTTCGGGCCGGCGACCTCAGCGGGCAGTTTGGAGAGGTTTGAGGACGAGAGTTTCACGGTCATCTGTTTTACCCTTTGGCCGAATCTAGGCCTTCGTTACGCTCCTCTCCCGGTTGGGGAGAGGATAAGGGGTGGCACTGGCTACGCGCCCGCTGATGTCGGCCTCTGCTCCCCGCGGAGGGACGAGGAGCAGAGGCCGTCCCCCGCCCTCAACTCATCCACTGGCCGCCATCGACATTGTAGGTCTGGGCGACGATGTATTCGGCGTCGCTGCTGGCGAGAAAAACCGCCATGCCGGTGAGGTCCTGCGCCGTGCCCATGCGGCCATACGGCACTGCCTCGCCGACCAGCTTCTTCTTCTCGCCCTTCGGCCGGTTCTCATATTTGGCGAACAGCGAATCGACGTGATCCCAGTGCTCGCCGTCGACGACGCCAGGGGCAATCGCGTTGACGTTGATGCGGTGCTTGATCAGGTCGAGCCCCGCTGACTGTGTCAGCGAAATGACGGCGGCTTTGGTGGCGCAATAGACGCCGACCAGCGCCTCGCCGCGTCGTCCGGCCTGGCTCGCCATGTTGATGATCCTGCCGCCCCGGCCAGCGGCGATCATCGAGCGGGCGGCTGCCTGCAGCATGAACAGCGTGCCGGCGACATTGACGGAAAACAATTTATCGTAGCTTGCCTTGGTGATCTCGACGATCGGTGCCAGATCGAAAAGAGCGGCGTTGTTGATCAGGATATCGAGGCCACCGGTCTTCGTCTCGACGGCTTTCACCGCCGCCTCGATGGAGGCGAGGTCGGTGACGTCGAGCTTGACCGCATAGGCCTTGCCGCCGATCTCGGCGGCCGTCTTCTCCGCCGCCTCGAGATTGATGTCGGCTATGGCGACGGTGGCGCCTTCGCCGGCATAGGCTTCGGCGAAGGCTCTGCCGATGCCGCGGGCCGAACCTGTGATCAGCGCGGATTTGCCGGCCAGCCGCATGTTCAGATTGCCTTCCCGTCGGCGCCGAAGCGATGCAGCTTGGCCTTGTCGGGCGTCAGATAGATGGTGTCGCCATGATGGACGCCGAGTTCGCCGTCGGCGCGCACCGTCAGCGGGCCGACGCCATCGGCCTGGACATGCAGGAAGGTGTCGGAGCCGAGATGCTCGGCGACGCCGACGACCGCCTTCCATTCGCCCGCTGTGGTCGAGATCTCCAGGTGTTCGGGACGGATGCCGATGGTCTTGGCGCCGTTTTTGGCAGCCGGCGTGCCTTCGATCAGGTTCATCTTCGGCGAGCCGATGAAGCCGGCGACGAACAGGTTCTTCGGCGTCTTGTAGAGCTCCATCGGCGAGCCGACCTGCTCGATGTTGCCGGCGTTCAGCACGACGATCTTGTCGGCCATGGTCATGGCTTCGACCTGGTCGTGGGTGACGTAGATCATGGTCGTCTTGAGCTGATGGTGCAGCTCGCTGATCTCCAGCCGCATGGTGCCGCGCAGTGCCGCATCGAGATTGGACAGCGGTTCGTCGAACAGGAAGGCGGTCGGCTGACGCACGATGGCGCGGCCGATGGCGACGCGCTGGCGCTGGCCGCCGGAAAGCTGGCCGGGCCTGCGTTCGAGATAGTTGGTCAGGTTGAGCACGCGCGCGGCGTCTCCCACCTTCTTGTCGATGGTCGCCTTGTCCTCGCCGGCCATCTTCAGCGGGAAACCGATGTTCTTGGCCACCGTCATGTGCGGATAGAGCGCATAGGACTGGAACACCATGGCGAGCTTGCGCTTGGCCGGTGCCTCGCCGGTGACGTCGCGGCCGTCGATGTTGATGGAGCCGCCGCTGGTGTCCTCGAGCCCGGCGATCAGCCGCAGCAGCGTTGACTTGCCGCAACCCGACGGGCCGACGAAGACGACGAACTCGCCATTCTCGATCACCAGGTCGAGACCGGGGATGATGGACGTCGCTCCGAAGGATTTGGAGACGTTCTTGAGCGTGATGTTTCCCATGATTTCCTCCCCGAGGGGTTATTTCTGCCGATTGCTTCGGGCAATTCCGTTACTTCACCGCGCCATCAATTATTTGACCGCACCAAATGTCAGGCCGCGCACCAGCTGCTTCTGGCTGAACCAGCCCATGATCAGGATCGGCGCGATGGCCAGTGTCGAGGCGGCCGAGAGCTTGGCCCAGAACAGGCCTTGCGGGCTGGAGAACGAGCTGATGAAGGCGGTCAGCGGTGCTGCTTCCGTCGTCGTCAGCCGGATCGTCCAGAACGCCTCGTTCCAGGCTAGGATGATGTTGAGCAGCATCGTCGAGGCGATGCCCGGCACCGCCATCGGCGTCAGCACATAGACGATCTCGTTCCACAGCGACGCGCCGTCCATGCGTGCCGCTTCCAGGATCTCGCCCGGTATTTCGCGGAAGTAGGTCTAGAGCATCCACACCACGATCGGCAGATTGATCAGCATCAGCATGATCATCAGGCCGATCCGGCTGTCGAGCAGTCCTGTGTCGCGGAAGATCAGGTAGATCGGGAACAGCACCGCGACCGCGGGCATCATCTTGGTGGACAGCATCCACATCAAGATGTCCTTGGTCCGCTTGGTCGGCGAGAAGGCCATCGACCATGCCGCCGGTATGGCGACGAGCAGGGCCAGGATGGTCGAGCCGACCGAGAGCAGCACCGAGTTGAAAAAGAATTTGAAGTAGCCGCTCTGCGCCTGAACCTCGGCATAGCTCTCGAACGTTCCCGACGGGATGATGCTGAAGCCCTGGATGGCTTCCTGCTCCGACTTGAACGAGGTGATGATCGTGTAGAGGATCGGGAAGAAGATCAGCAGGGCGACGATCCAGGCGGCAACTGTCGCAATCGTCTTGTGCTGGGTGGTGACTGAGCGTGCCATCGTAGCCTCCCTTACTTGTCCAGGTTCTTGCCGACGGCGCGCATGGCGAAGAAGGCAACGATGTTGGCGAGAATGACGGCGATCACACCGCCGGCGGATGCCTGGCCGATTTTGAACTCCAGCAACGCCTTCTGGTAGACGAGGAAGGGCAGGTTGGTGGAGGCGTATCCCGGGCCGCCATTGGTGGTGACGAGGATCTCGGCATAGACGGAGAGAAGGAAGATCGTCTGGATCAGGATGACGACCGTGATGGCGCGCGACATGTGCGGCAGCGTCAGATAGATGAAGCGGCTGATGAAGCCGGCGCCGTCCATCTCGGCGGCTTCCTTCTGCTCGCCGTCGAGCGACTGCAGCGCGGTCAAGAGAATGAGCGTGGCGAAAGGCAGCCATTGCCAGGCGACGATGATGATGATCGCCAGCATCGGATGCTGCCCGAACCAGTCGATCGGCTGGGCCCCGAAGAAGCGCGCTATGTCGGCGAACACCCCATATTGCGGGTGCATGATCATGTTCTTCCACACCAATGCGGCCACCGGCGGCATGACGAAGAACGGCGAAATGACCAGGATGCGCACGATGCCCTGGCCCCACATCGGCTGATCGATCAGCAGCGCCAGAAGGATACCGCCGATCACCGTGATCAGGAGCACGCTGACCACCAATGTGAGCGTGTTGAGGATCGACTGCAGGAAGGCCGGGTTGGAATAGAACAACGCGTAATTCGAGAAGCCGACAAAGCCGTCGCGGATCGGATTGAGCGGATTGTATTGCTGGAAAGAGAACCAGATGGTGATGACCAGCGGCACAATCATCCAGACGAACAGCAGCACCACGGATGGCGCCATCATGAAACGGGCAAGCGAACGGGTCTGCTGAGTAGCCATGACGTCACCCTTCACTGGTCAGACTGAATTTTCAAAAGGCGTTAAAGGCGGCCGCCCGAACTGGGAATTCGGGCGGCCGTTGCCGGTCAAGGAGGCGACCGGCAGTCGGCACCGGGAGGAGCCTTACTTGATGTATCCGCCTTCGGTCATTGCCGCGGTGGCAGCGTCCTGGGCCTGCTTCAGCGCATCGTCGACACTCGACTGGCCGGCAAGAGCCGCCGAGAAGAGCTGGCCGACCGTGGTGCCAAGTCCCTGGAACTCGGGGATGGCGACGAACTGGACGCCGACATAGGGCACCGGCTTGACGGTCGGATGCGTCGGGTCGGCGGCGTTGATGGAGTCCAGCGTCATCTTGGCGAACGGAGCCGCCTTCTGGTACTCGGCATTGGCATAGAGTGAGGAGCGCGTGCCCGGAGGAACGTTGGCCCAGCCTTCCTTCGAAGCGACCAGTTCGGCATAGTGCTTGCTGGTCGCCCAGGAGACGAACTTCTGGGCGGCATCGGCTTTCTGCGTCCCGGCGGGGATCGCCAGCGACCATGCCCACAGCCAATTGCCGCGCTTGCCCAGGCCATTGTCGGGTGCCAGCGCATATCCAACCTTGTCTGCGACCTGCGATGCCTTGGGATCGGAGACGAAGGACGCAGCGACGGTGGCGTCGATCCACATGCCGCATTTGCCCTGCTGGAACAGCGCCAGGTTTTCGTTGAAGCCGTTGGAGGACGCACCCTCGGGGCCGTCGGCCTTCATCAGGTCGACATAGAACTGCAGCGTGTTCTTCCATTCCGGCTGATCGAACTGTGGCTTCCAGTTCTCGTCGAACCAGCGCGCGCCGAAGGAGTTCGACATGGCGGTCAGGAAGGCCATGTTCTCGCCCCAGCCGGCCTTGCCGCGCAGGCAGACACCGTTCACGCCATTGGCGCGGTCGGTCATCTTGTCGGCGGCCTGCCTGATGAAGTCCCAGGTCGGCGCGTCGGGCATCTTCAGCCCGGCCTTCTCCATCAGGTCCTTGCGGTACATGACGAAGGAGCTTTCGCCGTAGAAGGGCGCGGCATAGAGCTTGCCGTCGACCGAAAGGCCGCCTGCGATGGCGGGGATGATGTCCTTGGCATCGTAGTCGTCGCCGAGCTTGTCGAGCGGCAGCAGCCAGCTCTGCTTGGCCCAGATCGGAACCTCGTAGGTACCGATGGTCATCACGTCGTACTGGCCGCCCTTGGTGGCGATGTCGGTGGTGACGCGCTCGCGCAGCACGTTTTCTTCGAGCGTGACCCAGTTGAGCTGGATGTCGGGGTTCGCCTTGGTGAAGTCCTCGGTCAGCTTTTGCATGCGGACCATATCGCCATTGTTGACGGTGGCGATGGTGATGGATTCGGCATGTGCGGCGAACGCAAGCGTGCTGGCCGACAACAAGCCCAGGGTGAGCGTGCGAAGTTTCATCAAATTCCTCCCTTGAACCAAGATGAGCATTTGCCTTGGCTTTGGGCAATTACTCACTTGGCGTGAATTATGTCAAGTCGGATTCGATGCTGCAGCGCAGCACCCGGGCGACACCGCAGGCCGGGACGAGCGGAAATTGCCAGGGCGAGAATCATCCCGGCCGGATACAGTGAGGCAGCAGCGGATAGATCTGCGAGAACCAGGCGCAGCCCGAAAGCTTGCCGGTCAGCCGGCGATCTCGGCCAGCAGCCAGTCGCGGAAGGCACGGATCTTCGGCACGTTGCGGCGCGCTTCGGGGTAGACCAGCCAATAGGCATGGCCGTCGTCGCCAACCAGATCGAAAGGCTGGATCAGGCGCCCGTCGGCAAGTTCCGCCTTGAACAGCGCCCTGGTCAGGACCGCGACGCCATGACCGGCGATCGCCGCATTGGCCTCATAGGCCTGCGCGCCCATGCTGCTGCCGGGCCGCTTGGCAAGATCGTGCGAATGCACGCCGGCAGCCTCGAACCATTGCGTCCACCAGATGTCGCCGGGATCGAGGATCGGCAGCCGCAACAGGTCCGCCGGTTCCCTGACGCCGCCGATGGTCGCCGCGAGTTTCGGGCTCAGCATCGGCGTGAAGTCGGCATCGAGCAGCTTGTGCGCCTCCAGGCCCGGCCATTTGCCGCCGCCCGAGCGGATGGCGATATCGGTATCCTCGCGGGCAAAGTCGGTCAGGCGGCTCGACGTTTCGAGCCGCACCGCCAGCGCTGGATGGGCGATCTGGAACGACCCCAGCCGGTGCGCGAGCCAGTTCGAGGCGAATGTCAGCACCGTCGTGACGCACAGCAAGCCGTCGGCCCCGCCACGCGCCGCGGCATAGGCCTGACCGAGAATGGCAAAGGCCTCGCTGACCGCCGGCGCGAGGCGCTGTCCAGCCTCGGTGAGTGCGATCTGGCGTGGTCGTCGCAGGAACAGCGGCGCGCCGACCCGTTCCTCCAGCACCTTGATCTGATAGCTGACCGCCGCTTGCGTCATGGCAAGTTCACTGGCGGCCTTGGTGAAGGAAAGATGCCGCGCCACCGCTTCGAACACCCGGATCGCCTGCAGCGGCGGAAGCTGTGCAACCTGCCGAGAGCTGAGGTCCGGCATAAAGCCTCCTTATGGGTCCTTATCGACGTTCGATTGGCAAAGACTGCCGTCAAGACCGACATTCCTAGTCAACCCGTCATTCGGGTTCAGGATAGCGAAGGTTGACGATCATGACCATGGCGCAGCAAAAATGCACTCCCGCACCGGATCACCGCTGGTTTTCGTGGCTGACGGATGGATTCGGCTGGTTCGCGGCCAAAAGACGAGCACATCTCGACATCAGGGACCTGTCGCCGCATCTGCAGCGCGATCTCGGTTTTCTCGATGGCAATGACCCTTTCGGGCGGCACAGCTAGCGCGGTTGGTTTTATCGCAAATCAGTTGTGGTTCCGGTCAGATGTTGGCCAGCAGGGCGGCGGCGGTCCGTTCATCGGTGATGAGGCCGTTGATCAGCCGCCGGTTCGCGGCCGCCAGGATGCCTGGCAGCTTTCGTTCGCCCATGGCCAGTGCGATGACCAGTGATTTCTCGCGTGACGGAAGCGACGCCGACGACACCCGGTCGTTGGTGATGCCCTCGATCATGCGGCCCTCCCTATCGAACACCCAGCCGACGATCTCGGCGATGCCGCCGGCCTTCTGCAGCGCCTTCAATTCGCTCTCCGAAATGAAGCCGTCTTCGTAGAGCGGCGCCTTGGGGCCGAGATCGCCGATGCCGATGAAGGTGACGTCGGCCTCGGCGGCAAGCGCAAGCGTCGGCTGGATCATCGGCTGGTTGAGCAGCATCTCGCGCTCCTCCGGCGACGAGGCGATGACCGGCAGCGGCATCGGGAAGGAGCGCGCCTTGACCCTGTCGGCCATGGTGAAGATGACGTTGTAGAAGGCTGCCGAGCCGTCCGGCGAGATGTTGCCGGTCAACGACACCACCTTGTGCTGCGGGCATTCCATCGGCGGCAACTGCTCGATCGCCGCCTTCAGCGTGCGCCCGGTGCCGATCGCCATGACGATCGGGGTCGGTGACCGCAGCCGCCGCTCGATCTCGGCGGCAGCCGCTTCGGCGATGCCGATCGTGGTCGAGGACGAATTGGGGTCGCTCGGCACCACCTCGACCAGATCGAGCGCAAAGCGCGATCTCAGCCGTGCCGCCAGATCGAGGCAGTTGGCGATCGGATGGTCGACGCGAACCTTGATCAAGCCCTCCGACACCGCCAGCGATACCAGCCGCTGCGCCGTTTGCCGCGAAATGCCGAGCGTCGAAGCGATCTGGTCCTGTGTGTTGCCGGCAACATAATAAAGCCAGCCGGCGCGCGCCGCATCGTCCAGCCTGTTGCTGCCACCATCCTGCCGGCTATTCAAAGTCCTGCCTCCCGAGACCGCCGGTCATGAGAGCGGCCCATGCCCACTTTCGCAGGGAACGGCCTGCTGCGCAATTGTCAATCTCGGGAGCAATTGCTTGCTGTCGATCGGCGTAGGCACGGCCCAGTTTTTTGCCTGTGTCGCCAAAGAGACTTGGCCGCGGTCCCGGCAGGCGGCAGGTTCTTGTGCTCCGAAGGTTTATCTCCCGGCTCAAACCCTTTAAGGGATGGCAAAAAGGAGCCTCACATGATGCCGAAAGCGGTTTTCTGGGACATGGACGGCACGCTGGTCGACAGCGAACCGCTGCACGAAGCAGCCCTGATGGCGGCGATGCGCAATGTCGGCCTTGTCCCGCCGGACGATCTGCATGAGCGCGTGCTCGGTGTCGCCGCCTGGCCGGTCTACGAGATGATGCGCGACGAGTTCGGCCTGGACCTGCCTTTCGACGACTGGATCGTGCGCAAATACGAGCATTATCTGCCGTTGGTCGAGGGGCTGAAGCCGCGCCCGGGCGCGATCGAGATATTCAACGAGCTGCGTGCAAGAGGCATCCAGCAGGCCGTGGTCTCGAATTCGGACCGGATGATCGTCGACGCCAATCTGAGCATGGTCGGCCTGATCTACCCCGGCATGAAGACGATCAGCCGCAACGATGTGCGCGAAGGCAAGCCGCATGCCGAGCCGTTCCTGCGCGCCGCCTATCTGGCCGATGTCGACCCTACGCACGCCGTGGCGATCGACGACAGCTGGCCGGGCGCCATGGCGGGACTGGCGGCGGGCATGAAAACGATCTTCTGGCCGGAAAAGCCGATGGAAGGCCCGCCCGGCGCCGTCGTCATCAACAGCGCCGAGGAATTGCGGACTGAACTGGGGCTTTAAGCTTGGGGAAAGTGGGTGGCTCTTCCTGCGACGTCGATGATTGGCGAAACCGGCGAATAAGAGCGTCCTTCTCCCCGTCACTATACGGGGAGAAGTGCCCGGCAGGGCGATGAGGGGCGGCGCCGCGATTGACAATGAAGGCGCTTTCCATGGCGTATTGAGATCACGGTCAGGCCGAGTTTTGGTTCGTCCCACACTTTCGGGGCTTGCGCCGCCCCTCATCCGCCTGCCGGCACCTTCTCCCCGTATAGTGACGGGGAGAAGGGTCCTCAATTCCGGTAAACCGGTTCCTGCTCGTCGAGGATCGCCTTCAACTCGCTGAGATGGCGTTCGGCCTGGCCGGGATAGTCGTCCATCTCGCTCGCGGCCTTTTCTGCGATCGCGTCGGAAAGCGTGCGCAGCGGGCGGCCGGTCCACAGCGCCTTGATGTAGGTCTCGGCGGCGCGTTCGAAATAGAACATGCGGTTGAAGGCATCGGCGACCGTGTCGCCGATGACCAGCACGCCGTGATTGCCCATCACCATCACCTTGACCTTGGGATCGACGAGAAGCTGCGAGCAGCGCTCGCCCTCCTCCTCGAAGGCCAGCCCGCCATAATGCGCGTCCACGACATGGCGATTGAAGAACATCGCTGAATTCTGGTCGATCGGCGGCAGTGTCGAGTCAGCGAGCGATGCCAGCACCGTGGCGTGGATCGAATGGACATGCATGACACAGCGCGCGTGGCGCACATTGCGATGGATGGCGCCATGCAGTCCCCACGCCGTTGGGTCGGGCGCATCGGGGCCGGAGAGCGTTTCTGGATCGTTGGCATCGATCATCAGAAGGTCGCTCGCCTTGATGCGCGAGAAATGCACCTGGTTGGGGTTCATCAGGAACTGTGTCCCGCCATCATTGACGGCCAGCGAGAAGTGATTGGCCACCGCCTCATGCATGTTGAGCCGTGCCGTCCAGCGGAAGGCGCAGGCAAGATCGACGCGCTCCTCATAGTAGGGCAGGTTGGTCAGCGTTTCCTTTTGCAGACGGGCAAGGCTCATCCTAAAATCCTCCGGTTTCGGCAAGAATGCCGTGGCCAGCCCATGTCCGCAACCGGTTTTGGTTGGTGCAGGGATAGCTGTCTCACGCTGCCGTGCTGGCAGCGGCACCGCTGGCCCGCAGGCCGCCATGCTCGATGATGAAATCGATCACCTCCTGCAGCCCCTTGCCGCGCGACAGGTCGGTGAAGCCGAACGGCCGTTTTCCGCGCATGCGGCCGGCGTCGCTCTCCATGACATCGAGATTGACGTTTACGTAAGGAGCAAGATCGCTCTTGTTGATCACCAGGAAATCGGAGCGGGTGATCGCCGGCCCGCCCTTGCGCGGAATCTCCTCGCCCTGGCAAACCGAGATGACATAGAGCGTCAGGTCGGCGAGGTCAGGCGAGAAGGTCGCGGCAAGATTGTCGCCGCCGGATTCGATGAAGACGATGTCGAGATCCGGGAATTTCCTGTTCATTTCGGCGATTGCCTGCAGATTGATCGACGCATCCTCGCGGATGGCGGTGTGCGGGCAGCCGCCGGTCTCGACACCCATGATGCGGTCCTCGGGCAGTGCCTGCAGCCGCGCCAGCATCATGGCGTCTTCCTTGGTGTAGATGTCGTTGGTGACGACGGCGATGGAAAACTCGTCGCGCAACGCCTTGCACAGTTTTTCGGTCAGCGTCGTCTTGCCCGAACCGACCGGGCCGCCAATGCCGATGCGCAGCGGGCCATTTGTCTGTGTCATGTCGGAAACTCCGTGATGGCGAGGATGGCAAAGCCGAGCCCGATCAACAGGCAGAGCGGCGAATAATAGCGGACATCGAGCCGCGCGAAAGGTTGTTCCGGCGCCAGCCGCCGCCACCATGGCGTGAAGCCGGCTATGCCGCGACCCAGGAACACTAGGCCGATGAGCAGCGAAGTGGCGGCGAGGCCCTGCTTTGGGAAGGGTGAAGCAAAGACGCCTTCGAGCGCCAGCGGCCATAGTGTCGCCAGGCACAGGCACGCGGCAACGGCGAAACTGGCGAACGGCGACGGCATCTCATCGACACCGCGAAAACCGACCACGGCGCGAGCGCACGAGGCCGCATCCCGGCCCGGCCAGATGCCGCCAAGACCCCAATAGACATGCAGCGCGGTGATCAGCAGCAGAACAAGGG
This sequence comes from Mesorhizobium sp. M7A.F.Ca.CA.001.10.2.1, assembly GCF_003998575.1. NCBI lineage: Bacteria > Pseudomonadati > Pseudomonadota > Alphaproteobacteria > Hyphomicrobiales > Phyllobacteriaceae > Mesorhizobium > Mesorhizobium sp. M7A.F.Ca.CA.001.10.2.1. The sequence goes on from NZ_RZQY01000018.1 coordinate 13,575, forward strand.
AGAGCGCGAAGGCGAGAAAAGTCATGAGCGGAACAGCCGCGAATACTGGGTTTCGTGCTTCATCGCCATGACATCGGAGACGAAGGCGCAGCCACCGAGATCGTCCAGTGTCGAGCGCGCGGCGCGGGCTGCGGTCGTCAGCGCCAGCGGCTCGAAGCCGGCTAACAACGTGGTCGCGCCGCTCTGGCCGACGATGCCAAGCCGGATCGCCGCCTGGGCGAGGTTGGAGAAGAAGGTTTGCAGGAAGGCTGACAGCGCATCCTGAAGCGCAATTGAATTGCCGCCGGCAACAGCGCCGACGGCGACGCAATAGGCGCATTCAGCCGGCAGCCGTTTCAGCACCGGATTTGGCCAGGCTGCCGCCGCTTTGAGGAAGGCCGCACCCTGCAGCATGGTTTCGGTATGGCGTTCGCGCGAGCCGGCCAGCGCCTCGGCGAGTGCCGCCACTTCATCGAGATCACCGGCGTGGCGTGCGCGGCGCCAACTCTCGGCGAACAGCACGGCGTCGTTCCAGCCCGAACCGATCTCGACAAGCGTTTCCAGCCAGCCGGCCAGGCTCCCGGCATCGGCAACCAGCCCGTCATGCACCGCGCGCTCGAGACCATGGCTGTAGGAAAAGCCGCCGACCGGAAAGGCAGGCGACAGCCACGCCATCAGCCGCAGCAGGGCGATGTTCGAAGGCTGGTCAGCCATGATCGTGGTGATGGCCGGCGTGACTGTGCGAATGGGTATGCGCTTCGTCATGAGAATGGCTGTGCGCTTCGGCGTGGCTGTGGGCATGCGCATGGCCGTGATCGTGGCTTTGCCCGCCATGCCCGGAATAGGCGCCGCGCACCGGCTTGAACGGTTCGGAAACGTCGGCCACCGTGGCGCCGAGCCCCTCCAGCATCGCCTTGATAACATGGTCCCGCAGGATGAGGATGCGACCGGCCTCGATGCTTGCTGCGAGATGGCGGTTGCCGATGTGCCAGGCGAGCTCGGCCAGATGCACGCCGTCGCGGGCGCGGATGTCATAGACCTCTTCCGGCGCCGCGATGATCTCGACATGGCCGCCATCCTCCAGCACCAGCCGGTCGCCATCGTTCAAGGCGACGGGTTCGGGCAGGTCGACCAGCACCTTGCTGCCGTCGGCAAGCTCGATGGCGCGGCGGCGCAAATGCCGCTCGTCATGGGCGAGAATGGCCCGGCCGGACGGTAGCGTGGTTCCGGCGTTGCCGGCGGACAGTACGGAGACGGCCCGCGGGAATTTGGTGAAGTCGGTGTTGAGGTTGAGCTTCATTTCATGGATCCCCCATTTGCTTGCGCCCGTGCACGGGCGGGCCGTGCCAGCACGCGGTCGAAATAGGCGTTGACGCGCTCGGAGTCGATCGGGAATCGGCCGGCGCGAGCCCAGCCGCCCATGTCGCCGAGCAGCACATCGACAGCGGAAAACCGATCGCCGAGCGCAAACGGTTTGTCGCCCAGCCGCCGCTCCAGCGCCTTCAGTTCCGAGGCAAAATCGTAAGCCGCCGCAGGACCGACATCGACGCGCACATCCCTAGGCAGCAGGAAGCGATGGCGCAATTTGTTCCACAGCGGCGCTTCCAACTCGCTCTGGGCAAAATGCATCCAGGAATCCATCTCGGCACGGCCCGCGACGCCCGGGTTGGCGCCCATGTCCTTGTCGGCATGCTTGTCGGCTAGATAAACGCAGATCGCCGCCGAATCCGTCACCGTCAGCTCGCCGTCGATGAGGATCGGCACCTTGCCCGATGGGTTGAGCGCATAGGCTTCCGGTGAGCGCAGATGAACCTCGACCAATTCATAAGGCTGCCCGAGCTCCTCGAGCATCCAGAGAACGCGGCTGACCCGGGATCCGCGCGATCCAACGGCCTTGTACATGTCGAACCCTGCCTTTCTCCAACAAGCTAGACCATCGCGTTCGTTCAGACGATGGTGTCGAAGAGCCGCAGGATGAACGATATCTGGTAGATAAGCGCCGCCGTGACGAAGGCGATGTGGAAGCGGCGGTCGCGCACCAGGATCGCGATGATGCAGAGCGCGACGAAGACCGGCGTGCGGAACAGATACTCGCTGCCGAAGCGGGCGAAATGCTCCGGCCCCTTCAGCAGCGTGTCGACCACGTCGAGCAGGTAGGTCGCAGCCAGCAGGCCGAAGAACCACGCACGGCGCGAATAGAAGAAATCCTCGTAGCTGGTGTAGTCCAGCATCGAATCGGGAAACAAAAGCGCACACAGCAGGAACAGCGTGATCGCGTAGAAGATGATGAACAGGTACTTGCCGAAGGTCCAGGTTTCGATGGCGTAGAGGCCGAACTCCCACCACCAGAAATGCACCAGCATCAGGAGCACCGAGACGACCCAGGCCAGATGCACGGGATAGAGCTTGTACTGGCCGGGATGCTGGACGATGCGCGCCACCCCCGACAGCAGGCGGGCGACGCCAAGCCCGATCACCATGCCCATGACGATGCGGATGTGCGGGAAGATGTCGTGGGCGGAAGCGATTTCGGTGGCCATTCGTGTGTCTTACCAGCTGCTTCGACAATTTCGGCTAATCATACCAAAGCCACAGCTTTCGGTAGCCGGCCGGAACTTCAATCTGCTCGGCGGGCAGGTGATCGACATCTCCTTCCCAGGTTTCGTCCGGCTCGAAGCCTGATGGCAGCCAGCCAATCACATGTTCTTCGCTGGCGCGCGTTGTAATGACGACTTTGTCAGAGAATGGCCATTCTCCATCATCGCACTGCACGATCGCTATCCGGACATCGTGAACTTCGGGCTTTTTCCGTATCGACTGAAATGTAGCCAGAACCGTATCATTGTTCGGTGCCTCCGGGCTGTTGCACAGCAATCCGGCTTCGCCTTGAGCCCCATCGAAATATTCTTCCAATGTAACAAGCGGCATGGAGAGTGGGGCAATGCCGCCGTTGTATTTTTGCAGCGCGCCCATCCTCGAAATTAAGGCAAGTTTCTTTTGCTCGTCCATGATGGGTCCGATACGTCGTGGGCGCAGCAATCCTAAAACAGAAAATACCTCTGCGCCATCGGCAGCACGGTAGCCGGCTCGCAGGTGAGCAATTCCCCGTCGGCACGCACCTCGTAGGTTTCCGGATCGACCTCGACATGCGGCGTGGCGTCGTTGAGCACCATCGAATGCTTGCCGATGCCGCCGCGGGTGTTCTCGACGGCGACGAACTGCTTGTCGACACCGAGCCTGCCGTGCAGGCCTGATTCGAGCGCGGCTTTTGAAACGAAGGTCACCGACGAGTTGGTCCTGGCCTTGCCATAGGCGCCGAACATCGGCCGGTAGTGCATCGGCTGCGGCGTCGGGATCGAGGCGTTGGGGTCGCCCATGGGCGCTGCGGCGATCATGCCGCCGATCAGCACCATGTCCGGCTTGACGCCGAAGAAGGCCGGGTTCCACAGCACCAGGTCGGCGCGCTTGCCGACCGCGATCGAGCCGATGTCTTTCGACAGCCCATGCGCGATGGCCGGGTTGATCGTGTATTTGGCGATGTAGCGGCGGACGCGGAAATTGTCGTTGTTGCCGGTCTCCTGCGGCAGCGAGCCGCGCTGGCGCTTCATCTTGTCGGCGGTCTGCCAGGTGCGGATCGCGACTTCGCCGACACGGCCCATGGCCTGCGAATCCGACGAGATGATCGAGAAGGCGCCGATGTCGTGCAAAATGTCTTCCGCCGCGATGGTCTCCTTGCGGATGCGGCTTTCGGCAAAGGCGATGTCCTCAGGGATCGACGGCGACAAATGATGGCAGACCATCAGCATGTCGAGATGCTCGGCCAGCGTGTTGACCGTGTAGGGCCGCGTCGGGTTGGTCGAGGACGGGATGACGTTGGGCAGGCCGCAGACCTTGATGATGTCAGGTGCGTGGCCGCCGCCGGCACCCTCGGTGTGGAAGGCATGAATGGTGCGGCCTTTGATGGCGGCGACCGTGTTCTCGACAAAGCCGGATTCGTTCAGCGTATCGGTATGGATCATCACCTGCACGTCGTAGTCGTCGGCGACCGACAGGCAGCAATCAATGGCCGCCGGCGTCGTGCCCCAGTCTTCGTGCAGCTTCAGCGAGCAGGCGCCGCCCAGCACCATTTCCTCAAGCGCGGCGGGCAGGGAGGCATTGCCCTTGCCCGACAGGCCGATGTTCATCGGGAAGGCATCGAAGGACTGGATCATGCGGGCCATGTGCCATGGCCCCGGCGTACAGGTGGTGGCCAGCGTGCCGTGCGCCGGACCGGTGCCGCCGCCGAGCATGGTGGTGATGCCTGACATCAGCGCTTCCTCGATCTGCTGCGGGCAGATGAAGTGGATATGCGCGTCGAAGCCGCCTGCGGTCAGGATCTTGCCCTCGCCGGCGATGATCTCGGTGCCGGGACCAATGATGATGGTGACGCCATCCTGCGTGTCCGGATTGCCGGCCTTGCCGATGGCCGCGATGCGGCCGTCGCGAAGCCCGATATCGGCCTTGAAGATGCCTGCGCTGGCATCGATCACCAGTGCGTTGGTGATCACCGTGTCGACGGCGCCCTGGGCTCTGGAAACCTGGCTCTGGCCCATGCCGTCGCGGATCACCTTGCCGCCGCCGAATTTCACCTCTTCGCCATGGATGGTGAGATCCTTCTCGACCTCGATGAACAGTTCGGTGTCGGCAAGGCGCACTTTGTCGCCGACCGTCGGGCCATACATCTGCGCGTAGGCGGCGCGGGTAATTCTGGCCATCAGCGATTGCTCCCGAAATGCGGTTTGCCGAAATGCGGTTGGATTGAAGCGCGGCTGCACATTGCTGCCATCCTATGGTCACGCAATGACCCGCTGGGCGACACCTTCTGATCCCATTTGGCGGTTGAGGTTAGGGGGTCACCCCAGACCGACCGTTTGCCAATCGATGGAAAGGAAAATCCATGCGCAAAACGATAATTCTTGCCGCAGCTGCCAGCCTGATGCTGGCTGGCGCCGCCAGTGCCCAGCAGCAACCCGCGCCACAGCCCACTCCGGCGCCGGCAACGCCTGCTCCAGCCACGCCCCAGGCTCAGCCGGCGGTGCCGACGATCCAGAGCGTCAACATCGTCGACATCACGGAGCTGCCAAAGGACACCCAGACGCAGGTCAACCAGGTGATCGCCCAGCGCGGCGATGACGGCTTGAAGAAACTGCGCAGCTCGATCGACGCCACGCCCAAGGTGAAGTCGGCGCTGGAGGCCAAGGGAATGACCTCGGCGCAGGTGGTCGCGGCCAGTATGGAACCCAATGGCGCACTGACCCTGATCACCAAGAAGGCGAGCTGACGCCACGGCACGGCGGGCCGGCATCCGGCCGGCCGGCCGCATCGGGAAAGGAACCTTCGCCGGGCGGGATTCGTTTTGTTCTTTTCGCGCTAACCCGCGCCCCGAAACGATTTCTCTCAGGAGCGAGCGATGGCGATCACTTTCTCGACCAGAATGCAGGCAGTCGCCGCCATGGCGTTCCTGGCGGCTGCCGGTCCGGCTACCGGATTGAAGGCGCAAGGGCTGGAAAGCACGGAGACCGTCAACCGCATCGTCGGCTCGCAGGTCAAGCAGGAAGAGACCAAGGCCACCACTGAGGCCGCAAACGTCAACACGGCGATCGACCGCACGCGTGAAAACATCGGTACGGTACGCAAGACGTCCAAGCTCGACAAGGTCGACATCGTGTTCCTCACCGACGCCGCGCGCAGCGAAGGCGGCCCGCCGCCGGAGATCGAAAGCAAGGTCAAGCAGCATCAGGACGACATCACCGAGCTGCGCAAGGAGATCGAAGCCAACGCGCTGCTGTTCAACGCCATCGAATCGCAGCGCGTGCAGGCGCAGGATGTCCTTGCCGTCGAATTCGACGATCCCGGAAAGATCGTCATCTACGCCGCGGCCAAGCCATCGAACTGAGCTGAGCGCGCCGAAAGATCTCACAGCTTGAGATCTCACAGCTTGCCCATCACCTTCTGCTGAAATCCGTAGACCTCGCGCTTGCCGCCGAGCGGCACCAGCGTGACATCGCGCTCCTGGCCCGGCTCGAAACGCATGGCCGTGCCCGCGGCAATGTCGAGGCGCATGCCCCTGGCGCGCTCGCGGTCGAATTTCAGCCCCTCATTGGTCTCGAAGAAATGGTAGTGGCTGCCGACCTGGACCGGCCGGTCGCCGCTGTTGGCGACTTTCAGGGTGACGGTCGGCAGGCCCTTGTTGAGCTCGATGTCGCCGCCCACCGTGATGATTTCACCGGGGATCATGGTCGCCCTCACACGATGCCGAAGGCGAGACCGATGCCGATCGCCGCACAGGCGGCACCGGCAGCACGGGCCACTCCACGGAACCGGATGCCGAGACTGAGACCGGCAGCGATGCCGGCGGCATGCAGCAACAGCGTGGCGATGGCAAAGCCGGCCATGTATTCAAGCCCGCCGGCATTCTCCGGCACCTCGGTGCCATGCGCGTGGCCGTGGAAAAGTGCGAACAGGCCGATGATGGCGACCCCGGCCGAGACCGGCAGATCGATCGCCAGCGCCACCAGCAGCCCGAGCGTCACGACCGATGCCAGTATGCCCGGTTCGACGAAGGGCAGCGGCATGTGCAGCATACCCAGCGCGCCGCCGACCAGCATGACGCAGACAAAGGCCGCCGGCCAGGCAAGAACCGCCTTGCCGCCCTTGAGCGCCGCCCACAGCCCGACTGCGGCCATCACCGTCATATGATCGAGCCCGGAAAGCGGGTGCATGAAGCCGGCCGTGAAGGAGGAGGCCGTGCCGATGCCGACATGAGCATAGGCCGGCATGGCAGCGGCCAGCAGCAGGATCGCCGACAGGCAGAGGCGTTTGGCGGGGATCATCTGTTTGCCTTTCGTTTTGCTCGGTCTGGTGTTTACGCCGCCTTGCTGGGACCGCAGCCTTCAGCCTTGAGAACGCGTCTGCTCGACGCCGGATATTTCTTCAGCATCGCTGGCGGGCGGATCGGCCGCGCCGAAAAACCACCGCCGCAATTGGGGCAGATGCCGCCCAACACCTGTTCCACGCATCCGGCGCAAAAGGTGCACTCGAAGGTGCAGATCAGCGCATCCGTCGCCTCCGGCGGCAGGTCCTTGTCGCAGCATTCGCAGTTGGGACGCAGCTCCAGCATCCTGTCCTCCTCAACGGATCGGTTCGTGCACGGTCACCAGCTTGGTGCCGTCGGGAAAAGTCGCCTCGACCTGCACGTCATGGATCATCTCGGCGATGCCTTCCATGACTTGCGCGCGGCTGACGATATGAGCGCCGGCTTCCATTAGTTCGGCGACCGGACGGCCGTCGCGGGCGCCTTCGACGACGAAGTCGGTGATCAGCGCGATCGCTTCCGGATGGTTGAGCTTGACGCCGCGTTCGAGCCGCTTGCGCGCCACGATCGCCGCCATGGCGATCAGCAGCTTGTCCTTTTCCCTCGGCGTCAGGTTCATGCGTTTCCCTGGATTGGTAGAGACAGGCCTATAGTGACCATAATTTGGGCAACCCCGCCCTTCCGTTGAGCAATTCGACGAGTGGAACCAGCCGCTGGCGCAGCCGGTAGCCGTCCCCGGCGTAGAGCCTCGCAAGAAGCTTGCCAGATTTCTTCACGCTCCAGGCACTGGCGCTGCCGTGTTCGCCGACGATCTCCAGAACCCGGTCGAGCAGGGCCTCGGCGCGTGGCGACACCAGAAGCAGCGTCGCCACCGCGATCGCGCCGCCGGCAACCGCCGGGCGGTCGAGCGTGGCGGCGATATCGGGTCCGATGCGGAAATCCTCGGCATGAATGAGGGCGCCATCCTGGCGCACACGCCAGCGGTCATGGAAGTTGCCCTGCGTGGCGCGTTCGCCCATCGCCAGGCGGCCGAAGACGGCGGCTTCCAGCACCAGCGCCTCGGCGCCGACGGCAAGCTCGACGTCGAGCGTGCGGGCAAAGGCCGCCCGGTCGAAGACGATGGTTTCCTGCGGCAGCCAGGCGATCCGGCCATTTTCGCCGACCGACAAATTGACCCGCACTTCGGCACGGTCGGACGCGGCCCGGTAGATTTTCTCGCAGGCCTGCGTGGTGATCGATGCCGAAGCGGCCGCGCCGACATCCACCTCCCAGGCGATACGGTCGCCGCCGGTCATCCCGCCGGCGGTGTTGATCAGCACCGCCTCAAACGGATCGGCCGAGACGGCCGGCATCCTTATCTTGGCGGCGCCGTCCTGATAGAGGCGCCGCAGGCGCGTGCGGCCCTCACTGAGCGCGCAGGAAAGCCGCGCGACGCCCGCAACGCGCTGCGTCGAAATCCCGTCATGTTCGCCGCTAGGTTCGCCCATATCCATGCCTGCACGTTAAGCACTCCGTCGGCTTTGTCGATATGGAGTTCGATATAGCTTGTTGCTTGACAACGTTTCGGTTTCTATAGAGGGAACCACCTTGGTACGGTCATGCTGCGCTTGGCGGAGGCATTAAACGACGACGACGGCTTGATACCAGGAGAAAAAGGGGCGCTGCTCAGTTGGCGTCGGGAAACGTCGAGATAGTGGGGAAGGAACCGAATGGCCGACCAGCTGGCAACGGATATCATCGCGAAGATCAAGGCTCATGCCGAGCCGGGCGGCGAAGAAATCACCACCACCACCGAATTGACCTCGCTTGGCATCCATTCGCTCGAGCTGACGGAGATTATCTTCGATCTTGAGGAAGAGTATGGCATCGAGATCGAGATGAACACGGTCGACGCCTGGAGCAATCTGAAGAACGTCGGCGACATGGTCGAAGCTGTGCGCGCGCTGATCGCGAAAAAAGCCTGAACTGAATGCGGCAGCGCGTTGTCATCACCGGCATGGGCGGCATTTGCGGGCTCGGCACCAGCGCGCCCGCGATCTGGAACGAGATGCGCGCCGGCCGCTCGGCCATCGGCCAGATCACAAGTCCCCAACTGCATGATTTGAAGGTCAAGGTCGGCTGCGAAATCAAGGCGCTTCCCGATCACGGAATCGACCGCAAGCAGACCGTGTCGATGGACCGCTTCAGCCTGCTGGCGACCATCGCAGCCAGAGAAGCCATGCAGGAGGCCGGCCTGGTTTCGAATGAAGCCACCACCTATCGGATGGGCACCGTCGTCGGTGTCGGCGTCTGCGGCTGGGAGGCGATCGAAGAGAGCTATCGCGCCATCCTGGTCGAGGGCAAGAACCGCGCCGGTATCTTCACCGTGCCAAAGGTTATGCCAAGCGCGGCCTCCGGCCATGTCAGCATGAGTCTGGGCCTGCGCGGCCCGGTCTTCGGCGTCACCTCGGCCTGCTCCTCCTCCAACCACGCCATCGCCTCGGCCGTCGACCAGATCAGGCTTGGCCGCGCCGATGTGATGGTCGCCGGCGGCACCGATGCGCCGCTGGTCTGGGGCATCCTGAAGGGCTGGGAAGCATTGCGCGTGCTGGCGCCCGATACCTGCCGGCCATTCTCGGCGGATCGCCAGGGCCTGTCGCTCGGCGAGGGCGCCGGCATGGCGGTCCTGGAAACCTACGAGCATGCCATGGCGCGCGGCGCCACCATCCTTGCCGAGGTCGCCGGCGCCGGCCTCTCCGCCGATGCCTCCGACATTGTCGCGCCGACCGTCGAAGGGCCGACAGCGGCCATGCGCGCCTGCCTGGCCGATGCCGGCTTCAATCCCGAGGATGTCGACTACCTCAACGCCCATGGCACCGGCACCAAGGCCAACGACCAGATCGAGACGGCAGCGATCAAGCGCGTCTTCGGCGACCATGCCTACAAGCTTTCGGTGTCGTCGACCAAGTCGATGCACGCCCATTGCCTCGGCGCATCGGGGGCGCTGGAGATGATCGCCTGCGTGATGGCGATCCGCGAAGGCATGGTGCCGCCGACGGCCAATTTTCGCGAGGCCGATCCCGATTGCGACCTCGACGTCACGCCGAACGTGCCTCGCGAGCGCAAGGTGCGCGCCGCGATCAGCAACGGCTTCGCGTTCGGCGGCACCAATGCCGTGCTGGCCTTCAAGGCCGTCTGATCTAAGGGGCGCGCGATCTGCCTCAGGCAGACCATTCCGTTGATTGTTCGTGCACGACGGAACCTTCACCGCCATATTGATCGTGCCGTGCGCCGCGTCTAATCCTTGGCCGACCCGCCAAGACCGCGCCGCTCGGCGCGAACCCCATTCAGGAGTTTCCATGGCAGACCTGTCCGCCTTTCCGATCGCAACGCGTTGGCCGGCCAAGCATCCGGACCAGCTCCAGCTCTATTCGGCGACAACGCCGAACGGCGTGAAGATATCGATCGCCCTGGAGGAGCTCGGCCTGCCCTATGAGCCGCATCTGGTCAACATCGGCAAGAACGAAAGCTGGACACCGGAATTCCTGTCGCTCAATCCCAACGGCAAGATACCGGCGATCATCGATCCGAACGGTCCGGACGGCAAGCCGATCGGCCTGTTCGAATCCGGCGCCATCCTGCTCTACCTCGCTGAAAAAACCGGCCTGCTCATGCCCATCGATGCCGCGCGCCGCTACGAGACCATCCAGTGGGTGTTCTTCCAGATGGCTTCGGTGGGGCCGATGTTCGGCCAGGTCGGCTTCTTCCACAAATTCGCCGGCCGCGAGATCGCCGACAAACGCCCTCTGGAGCGCTATCGCGACGAGTCAAAGCGACTGCTCGGTGTGCTCGACGGCAGGCTGAAGGGGCGCAAGTGGATCATGGGCAATGACTACACCATCGCCGACATCTCGCTGCTCGGCTGGGTGCGCAACCTGATCGGCTTGTACGAAGCCCGCGAACTCGTCGGCTTCGACGATTTCGCCAATGTCTCGACATGGCTGGAGCGCGGCCTGGCGCGGCCGGCGGTGCAGAAAGGCCTGACCATCCCGGCCAAGGGATAGCCAGCCTTCGAAGCGCGGCTATTTGGCCTTCGCTTTGGCCTTCGAACCGCCTTTGCCCATGACGGAAGCGGCGAGCGACGCAGCACCTCGGGCGGCGACCATGACCGCGCCGGCAGCGACGTTGGCCGTCGCCTTGGCCGTGCGCATCGCACTGCCGCTCAGGGAGTCGCTGGAACTCGCGGGCTTCTTCGGCTTTGCGGCTTTCGGCGCGGCTTTCGCTGCGGTCGGCACCACTTTCTTCGGCGCTGCCTTGCCGAAGGCCGGCTTGGCGTCCTTCGAACGGGCTGTCATCGCCGGGCCGGCGCCGGCCTTGGATTGGGTCGCCTTGCCCTTGGCGGGCGCGGGCTTTCTTGCCT
>NZ_RZQY01000190.1:0-9376 GCF_003998575.1 Mesorhizobium sp. M7A.F.Ca.CA.001.10.2.1
CCCCTCGTGAGGGAGATTGGCACTTCATCGCCTCGCGCCCCCACTGAAGAAAACCTAAACTCGCGACAAAAATTTCTGGATTGCCCGCGACGCTCATCCGTGGTTTGAGGCCGTTCCAGCTAAGGCTTCCCCATGTCGCTTCCGCTCATTGCGCTGTTCATCGCCGCCTTTGCCTTCGGCACCACTGAATTCGTCATTGCCGGCGTGCTGCCGCAAGTGGCGGAAGGGCTCGGCGTCTCGGTTCCCTCGGCCGGCTATCTCGTCTCCGGCTATGCCTGCGGCATCGCCATCGGCGGTCCACTGCTGGCGCTCGCCACCAAGTCGCTGTCGCGCAAGAGCCTGCTGCTCGGCCTCGCCATCGCCTTCACCATCGGCCAGGCGGCTTGCGCGCTGGCGCCCGACTTCACCTCGATGCTACTGTTGCGCATTGCCGTGGCGGTCGCGCATGGCGCCTATTTCGGCGTCGCCATGGTCGTCGCCGTGGGTCTCGTGCGCGAGGACCAGCGCGGCATGGCTGTCGCCGTCATCCTGTCTGGCCTCACCGTCTCCAACGTCATCGGCGTGCCGGCCGGCACCGCGATCGGCAACATCTGGGGCTGGCGCGCCACCTTCTGGGTGATGTGCGCGCTCGGCGTGGCGGCAACGCTTGCCATGGCAGCCCTGTTGCCGCGCACCACCGGCTCATCGGCCAGGCCTGCCGGTTTCGCCCGCGAGGTCCGTGTGCTGTCCCGCCAGCAGGTCTGGACTTCGCTGATCCTGATGCTGATGCTGATGATCGGCCAGTTCGGCCTGTTCACCTACATCACCCCGACACTGCTGGAAGTCACCGGGCTCGACGAGAACCTGGTGCCATGGGTGCTGCTGCTCAACGGCGTCGGTGCCACCCTGGGAGTCTTCCTCGGCGGCAAGCTCTCCGACTGGAAGCTGATGCCGTCATTGATCACCATGCTGGCCTTGCAGGCGGTGACGCTGGCCGTCATCTACGCCGTCAGCCCTTATCCCCTGCCGATGGTTGTGGCGATCGTCGTCTGGGGCGGCCTCAACTTCGCCATCGGCACACCGATCCAGACCCGCATCCTGGCCTGGACGGCGGACGCCTCGAACCTCGCCTCGTCGCTCATTCCGTCCGGCTTCAATGTCGGCATCGCGCTGGCCGCGTCGTTGGGCGCCGCGATGCTGAACAGCGGCTATGGCTACCGCAGCCTGCCGCTGCTCGGCGCCATAGCCATGCTGGTCGCCGTCGCGGTGGCGCTGGCATCCTATGTCTGGGAAGGGCGCAGCAACGCCACGCCGCCGCTGACGGCCCCAGCGGAATAGACCACTTCACCCGCGCCAGCGCAGCAGGCGCATGGCGTTGGCGGTGACCAGCACCGTGGCGCCGGTATCGGCCAGGATCGCCGGCCACAGGCCGGTGATGCCCAAAATGGTCGTGACCAGGAACACCGCCTTCAGCCCGAGCGCAACGCTGATGTTCTGGCCGATATTGGCCATCACCGCCCGCGACAGTTTTACCATCCGCGCGACGTCCATGACGCGGCCATGCAGGATCGCCGCGTCCGCCGTCTCCAGCGCCACATCGGTGCCGCCGCCCATGGCGATGCCGATGTCGGCGGCGGCGAGCGCCGGTGCGTCGTTGATGCCATCGCCGACCTTGGGATCTTCAGCCCTTCGCGCTGCAATTCACCGATGATGCGCTGCTTGTCCTGAGGCAACAGCTCCGCCCGAGCCTCGATGCCGAGCGAAGCGGCAATGGCTTGCGCCGTGCGGCGATTGTCGCCGGTCAGCATGATCGTGCGGATGCCTTCGGCCTTAAGCGCCGCAATGCCGGCCGCCGCATCCGGTCGCGGCTCGTCGCGCATGGCGATCAGCCCTGCCACCACGCCGTCGGCGACCAGCACTGACACGGTCTTGCCCTGCCCGTTGAGGCTGTCGACGGCGAGGCGCTGCACTTGCGTCATGTCGGCGCGTTCGCCCACCGCCGGACCGGAGCCGAGGAAGACGGCGACGCCACCGACGCTGCCCTCGACACCTTTGCCCGAGATCGCCTTCGCCGCCAGAGCCGGCGGCACCGGCGCACCATCAGCCTTGGCCCTGTCGAGGATCGCCATGGCCAGCGGATGGCTGGAACCCTGCTCGAGCGCCGCCGCCAGCGCCAGCACGGTGCGTTCATCGCGGCCATAGGCCATGATGTCGGTGACGACAGGCTTGCCCGCCGTCAGTGTGCCGGTCTTGTCGAAGGCCACCGCCGTGATCCGGCGAAAGCCCTCCAGCACCGCACCACCTTTCATCAACAGACCACGCCGCGCGCCGGTCGCAAGACCTGCGGCTATCGCCGCCGGCGTCGAGATGACGAGCGCGCAGGGGCAACCGATCAGCAGGATCGCCAGGCCCTTGTAGATCCATTCGTTCCAGTCGCCGCCAATGAGCAGCGGCGGCAACAGCGCAACCAGCGCGCCGACCGCCAGCACCGCCGGGGTGTAGGTGCGCGAGAAGCGGTCGATGAAGCGTTCGGTCGGTGCCTTGGCTTCCTGCGCCTCCTCCACAAGCCGCACGATTCGGGCGATGGTGTTGTCGGACGCGGCAGCCGTCACGCGAACCCTGAGCACGCCGTCTGTGCTAATGGTGCCGGCAAAGACGGCGTCCGCGACGCCCTTGCGCTTGGGCGTGCTCTCGCCGGTCACCGGCGCCTCGTCGATATCGCTCGATCCCTCGATGATCTCGCCATCGGCCGGGATGCGGTCGCCCGGCCGCACCAGGATGATGTCGCCGACGCCGAGATCTTCGGCGGGAATCTCAGATGTGCCGCCCGCCCGCTCGACCAGTGCCGTCTTCGGCACCAGATCGGCAAGCCCCTGGATGCTCGCCCGTGCGCGGCCGGCGGCGACACCTTCCAGAAGTTCGCCGATCAGGAACAGCACCACCACGGCGGCCGCTTCTTCCGTGGCGCCGATCATCACGGCGCCTATCGCCGCGATGGTCATCAGCATCTCGATCGAGAACGGCGTGCCGGCCAATGCCGCCATCAGCGCGCGCCGCGCGATCGGCATCAGGCCGACCAGCAGCGCGCCCAGGAACACCCAACGCTCAGCCACTGGGAACAGATGGCCGATGCCATAGGCGGCGAGAAGCGCTGCCGCGCAGGCCAGCGTCAGCACTGCCCGGCGGGAACGCCACCACGCCTGCCCCGGCTCGGCATGGCTGTGAAGGTGGGTAGAGCCAGCGGTCTGCTGGCCCGCCGACATGCCACCATGATCGTGACCTTCGTGATCGTGGCCCTCATGATCGGGATCAGCGTGGTCATGCGCTTTGGCCGCCGGTGCACGCCCATCGGCCTTGACGATGCCATAGCCCAGCCGCGCCACCTGCTGCAGCACTTTGTCTTCCGGCAGTGCGCCGCCGTGGCTGACCGTCATGCTGGCGCCGGTCACCGAAACCGAGACATCGGCGACGCCGTCGAGGCGACGCACCGCCGTATCGATCTTGGCCGCGCAGGAGGCGCAGTCCATGCCGCCGATCTTGAACCGTGTCTGCCTGATTGTTTCCTGCTTGAGGAGCGTCGTCATCACATCACCTGCCTGTCTTGCCCGCGCGGCGTCGCCGTATGGTCTTGAATGCTGATGTCAGGCATTGTAATTGCTCTAGTGACTAGAGCTTCAAGAGGCAAATTCATGTTTTCCATCGGTGATCTCTCGCGCCGCACCGGGGTCAAGGTGCCGACCATCCGCTACTACGAGCAAATGGGCCTTGTTGCGGCACCCGAGCGCTCGGAAGGCAACCAGCGCCGCTATTCCAGGCAGGAGCTGGAGCGGTTGGCCTTCATCCGCCACGCCCGCGACCTCGGCTTCGCCGTCGAGGACATCCGCTCCCTGATCGAGTTGAGCGGCCACCCCGAGCAGCCCTGCGGCCACGCCGACAAGATCGCCGAGGAGCAACTGATCTCGGTGCGGGAAAAGATTGCCCAGTTGAAGCGGCTCGAGGCCGAGCTCGAACGCATCGCCACGTGCTGCAATGGCCAGACGGTCGGCGACTGCTACGTCATCCGCGCGCTATCGGATCATGCGCTGTGCGCCGATGAGCATGATTGAGAGGTTCGAAGGACAAGCTTACGCGTCAAAGTCGGCGCCGCCCCTCATCTGGCTGCCGCCATCTTCTCCCCGTAAACGGGGCGAAGGACGCTGTCATCAATGGTTTCGCCAATCGCCAACGTTGCAGAGATGGCACCGAGGTCGCGACCAGCCCCTTCTCCCCGTTTACGGGGAGAAGATGCCGGCAGGCAGATGAGGGGCGGCGGCGAGTTCGAAATGAGGGGGTGAACTCAATCCGACGAGATCGCCCTACAGCTCGATCCGGAACCGCAAGCTCTCCGCCCCGCCATAGGCGGCGTCCTCGAAAAAGCGTTCGACGAGCTTGCCGCCATTGGCCAGGATCACCTTGTGCGAGGCCGGATTGCCCGGCTTGGCGGTGATCTCGACGTGAGCCAGGCCGACCGCCCTCGCCTCCTCCAGCATCAGCCGCAGCGCCTCGGTGGCGTAGCCACGCCGTCGCTTCCACGGCACCACCGCATAGCCGATATGACCGAGCACATGCTTCGGCAATTCCGACGTGCCCTTCTGCCAGCGAAAGCCGATCGAGCCCGACGCCTCGCCGTCCCAGATCCAGCGGCGGAAGCCCGGTAGGCGCGGCACCTTTTTGCCGTCTGGCAAACTGATCGCGCCACCCTTGGCCTGGGGATCGTCGAGGTCGGCAAGAAAGGCCACGGGATCCTTTTCGATGGCCGCGAGCTGCTCGCGCGTCGCCTCCATCAGCCGCACATTGTCCGGCGACCAGCCGCGTTCGAGCGCCGCCTTGTAGGACGGCAGATGTTCGAGCGCGGGTTTGACGATTTCGATCATGGTGCACTGGCGGAGACGCGACACCGGCAAGATAGCATCCCTGCCCAGGAAGGCACGGTCCACCAAAGCGCAATCTCTTACGACAAGGCCGCGCTCCCATCGCTGGAAACGCGGCCCCGATCTCATGTCCTTGGGAGGATTGGCACTCCGGCGCGGCTGCGCCGGAGTGCCTTATGCGAGTTCAGGCAATGTCGAAGCGGTCGGCGTTCATCACCTTGGTCCACGCAGCGACGAAATCCCTGGTGAATTTCGCCTTGGCGTCCGCCGACCCGTAGACCTCGGCAAGCGCGCGGAGCTGGGCGTGCGAGCCGAAGATCAGGTCGGCACGGGTGCCGGTCCACTTGACCGCCTTGGTCTTGCGGTCACGCGCCTCGTAGACTTCGTCGGAGCCGGCCGCCGGATCCCAGACCGTGTTCATGCTGAGCAGATTGACGAAGAAGTCGTTGGTCAACGTACCCGGCCGGTCGGTGAGCACGCCGTGCTTCGACTTGGCCGTGTTGGCGCCGAGCACGCGCAGACCGCCGACCAGAACCGTCATCTCGGGCGCGGTCAGCGACAGCAATTGCGCGCGGTCGACCAGCATGGCCTCGACCGACATCGGCTGCTTGCCCCTGACATAGTTGCGGAAGCCATCGACTTTCGGCTCGAGCGCGGCAAAGGAATGGACATCGGTCTGTTCCTGTGAAGCATCCATGCGGCCCGGCGTGAACGGCACCTTGGTTTCGTGGCCGCCGTCCTTCGCCGCCTTCTCGACCGCGGCGACACCGCCGAGCACGATGAGATCGGCCAGCGAGATCTTTTTCCCGCCGGTCTGTGCCGCGTTGAACTCCTTCTGGATGGCTTCCAGCTTCGCCAGCACCTTCGACAGTTCAGCCGGCTGGTTGACGTCCCAATCCTTCTGCGGTGCCAGCCGGATGCGTGCGCCATTGGCACCTCCGCGCTTGTCGGAATTGCGGAACGTCGAGGCCGAGGCCCACGCAGTCGAGACCAATTCGGAGACCGACAGGCCCGATGCCAGGATCTTCGCCTTCAGCGACGCAATGTCCTGCTCGCCGACCAGTTCATGGTCGACCGCCGGGATCGGATCCTGCCAGATCAGCTCTTCCTTCGGCACGAGCGGACCGAGATAACGAACGATCGGACCCATGTCGCGATGGGTCAGCTTGTACCAGGCGCGGGCAAACGCGTCGGCGAAATGGTCCGGATGCTCATGGAAGCGCCGCGAGATCTTCTCGTAGGCCGGATCGGCCCGCAGTGCGAGATCGGTGGTCAGCATGGCAGGCGCGCGGCGCTTGGACGGATCGTGGGCATCCGGCACGGTCCCGGCACCGGCGCCGCCCTTCGGCGTCCACTGATGCGCGCCGGCCGGGCTCGTGGTCAGTTCCCATTCGAAGTTGAACAGATTGTCGAAGAAGTTGTTGCTCCACTTGGTCGGCGTCGTGGTCCAGGTCACCTCGAGGCCCGAGGTGATGGCGTCGCCTGCAATGCCGGAGGCGTGCTTGCTCGACCAGCCAAGGCCCTGCGCCTCGATGCTCGAGCCTTCAGGCTCCGCGCCCACCAGCGAGGCATCGCCGGCGCCGTGCGTCTTGCCGAAGGTGTGACCGCCAGCGATCAGCGCCACGGTCTCCTCGTCGTTCATGGCCATGCGCGCGAAGGTCTCGCGGATGTCGCGTGCCGAGGCCAGCGGATCCGGCTTGCCGTTCGGCCCTTCCGGATTGACGTAGATCAGTCCCATCTGGACGGCGCCGAGATGGCCCTGGAGTTCGCGGTCGCCGGAGTAGCGCTTGTCGTCGAGCCACTTGGTTTCCGAACCCCAATCGACGTCCTGTTCGGGTTCCCAGACGTCGGCGCGGCCGCCAGCAAAACCGAAGGTCTTGAAGCCCATCGATTCCAGCGCGACGTTGCCGGTGAGGATCAGCAGGTCGGCCCAGGAGATCTTGCGGCCATATTTCTGCTTGACCGGCCACAGCAGCCGGCGCGCCTTGTCGAGATTGGCATTGTCCGGCCAGCTGTTGAGCGGAGCAAAACGCTGCTGGCCGGCCCCGGCGCCGCCACGGCCATCGCCGATGCGGTAGGTGCCGGCACTGTGCCAGGCCATGCGGATGAACAGCGGCCCATAATGGCCGAAGTCGGCCGGCCACCACTCCTGCGAATCCGTCATCACCTGGTGCAGGTCCTTGATCACCGCATCGAGATCGAGCGACTTGAATTCCTCGGCATAGTCGAACTCTTCGCCCATCGGATCCGAAAGGTTCGATTGCTGATGGAGAACGCCAAGATCGAGTTGGTTGGGCCACCAGTCACGGTTGCTCCTGCTGGAGGATCCGTGTGCAACGGGGCATTTGCCGGCGCTGGGATCATCGGTCTGTGCGTCCATGTTCTTCTCCGATCGTGGCTGTGTTGAGCTGTTCAACTGCTGCGTGAACAGGGACGTTGGATGTCCCTGGAGGCGGTCCGTTTCATGGCTGGCGCGATGACCATATGCCCGATACGCGACCGAATATGTTGGATGTCCCGTTGCCGCGGGCATGCGCCTCACCAGGCGGTCCCGGCTGCTCCTCATCTTCGTTGCGACTCCTATAGCAAAGCCGCTTCATTAATTTAAGTTGGATTTCCTGATTACAGCGATAAGATGACATTATGACAAACCTGACGCTGAAGCAGTTGCGTTATTTCGAGGCGCTGGCGCGGCACAATCATTTCGGCCGTGCCGCCGATGCCTGCGCGATCTCGCAGCCCGCGATCTCGGTGCAGATCCGGGAGTTGGAGGAAACGCTTGGCACGGAGCTTTTCCAAAGAGGCCCACGCCAGGTCCGGCTGACCAATTTCGGCGAGGAATTCGCCTTGCGCGTTCGCGACATCCTGCGCTCGGTGGATGAGCTGACAGATCTGGCCCGCGCCTCGCGCGACCGGCTGGTGGGACGGTTGCGCATCGGGGTGATCCCGACGATCGCACCCTACCTTTTGCCTGCCATCATCGGCAACCTCGCCCGCATGCATGACGGGCTCGATATCCACGTGCGCGAAACGCAGACGCAGAAGCTGATCCAGGAACTGGCCGACGGCCGGCTCGACGCGGCCATCGTCGCCTTGCCGGTATCGGAAGCGTCGCTGACGGAAATCGTGCTGTTTGCCGAGAACTTCGTGCTGGTCCGGCCCGGCGAGGATGAGGGAAAGCCGGTGCCCAACCGCGAAATGCTGCGCGAGATGCGGCTGCTCCTGCTCGAGGAAGGCCATTGTTTTCGCGACCAGGCGCTGTCGTTCTGCAACATGCATTCGGTGCGCCCAAGGGAGTTGCTGGACGGCAGCTCGCTGTCGACCCTGGTGCAGATGGTCGGCGCCGGCGTCGGCGTCACCTTGATCCCCGAAATGGCCGTGCCGGTGGAGACGCGCTCGGCGGCGGTCTCTATCGCCCATTTCGCCAACCCCCAACCGTCGCGGACGATCGGCATGATCTGGCGCAAGACAAGCCCGATCGCCAAACAGCTGCTGCTTATATCCGAAGTGGTTCGCCAGGCGGCCGAAGCATTGCGCGCGCAGCACGGTTCGGCATCGGTTGCGCAGCCTCCGAATCTGCCGGCAGCGGCCCAATGAAGGCAGGCTGACCTGATCGTCAGCCTGCCGCCTGGAACCGGATTTCGCCCTTGTTGAGGAAGCAGGTCTTGTTGAACAGCGACAGGTCCAGAGCGTTCGGCAACCGCACATCGCTGATATCGGGACATGGCTTCTCCGCCGGATCGTATGACCGATCGATCTGCGAGATGAAGACGAGGATCAGTCCCCTGTCGCGGGCAAAGGCCTTCAGCGTGCGAACCTGCGCCATCAGGTCCGGGTTTTCCCGCTTCTGATCGAGCAGTTGCAGATAATCGATCACCACCAGCGTGCCGCGCGGCGCCGAACCCAATGCCTTGACGATATAGGCGGCACTGATGGCGTCGGAATTATCGAATGTGAACTGGTCGTTGAACTGCACCGGGTCCGCCCCGATGGCGTGAAACCGGTCCAGCACATCCCTTTGCGTATATTCGAGCGTAAAGAACACGCCGCGATGGCCTGATTTCATGGCTTCGACCGCGAGTTCGAGGCTCATCAGCGTCTTGCCGTTTCCGGGTCGCGCACCGACCAGAACCAGGTCGCCGGGCGCAAGTTGCGCAAACAGCATGCCGGCGGGCGCCGCCTCGGCTGCCTTGGCTGCAAGCAGGCTCCAGCTGGTGAACCCTTCCTGTGCTGCAACACGGTCGAGCGCTTCGTGCAGCGCAATCTTGCCCTCGCGAGACAAAAGCCTGGCTTGACGCTTGAGATGGTAGATGGGCGCGGACAACTTCATCGCAAAACCTCCTGGTGCGAGCCGTTTTTGCAATCCCTCCTTATGCCAAGTGCTCGAACAGTCGGTTCGGTGATTGGATAGCGCCCTGCATGAACGATGCTTTCCCGGCGGAGGGAGGTGGCGTGGGCCGCGCCAGAATCAGATGATAGCTCAATCC
>NZ_RZQY01000191.1:0-9367 GCF_003998575.1 Mesorhizobium sp. M7A.F.Ca.CA.001.10.2.1
TGCCGCCTTAGCGTATCGAGTTCCCAACTCACGGTTCCGAACTTCAGCACACCGAGGCGAATCCTGGCTGCCGCAACGACCGGCCTGGTAGCAAGAACAGCGGCTGTCCCGAGAACCGCCAGACGCAGCGTCATGCGCCGTGAAACCATCATGACACCTCCTCCCCAGGGTTCCGCGCTGCCAAATTAGATGGCTCGTTCCTTGCTCGGAAATGCGCATTTCCAGCGCATGACCTTGAGGTTCGGGTGTTCTTGAGACCATTTCGCGATTTCGCTGGGGGCAAGGATCATGCATTGGAACAGAGTGCCGCGGCTCTCGAAATAGAGATGTTCGTCTCGGCAATTGCTCGGATTGGCGCTGAGGCAAACCGTCAATATGAGATCGACCATGTCCATTCAGCACCTCTTGCGCGTTCCCAAACGCCCATATCGGCAAGCCCAGCCCAACCAGGAGCGAGGACAAAATCACCGCTTGCCGGATTTCCCGAGGTGCCAATGGAGAAACCGGAATGAGGTCAAGCTACGCGCTCGCCGGATAGCCGTCAACAAAGACGAATGGACAGGTCTCTTGAGCACCCAGGCCTCTAAACCTTTGTACGATTGACTTTCACAACATGCCAATTAGCTTCTGAGCCACGCGGCGCGGCTCCACGGGAGAAGCGGATATTCCACTCCACCGCGTAAGGCGCATGCAGACGGATCAAAGGATCGGCATGCGCAAATCGTCCAGGGCACCCAGACGATCAATGAGGAAATACCATGCGCGCAATCGCATTTTTCGCAGTCATGTCCGTTGTGCCCTTCATGGCGAGCCAATCCCAGGCCCAGGATGCGGCGGCCGGTGAGAAGGTCTTCGCCAAATGCAAGGTCTGCCATGCCGCCGACCAGGACAAGAACAAGGTCGGCCCGTCGTTGAACGGCGTCATAGGCCGAACGGCTGGGACACACCCGGGGTTCAGCTATTCTCAGGCGATGGTCGCGGCTGGAAAATCCGGCGTCAAATGGGATGAGCCCTCGCTGAAGACCTATCTTCACGATCCCAAGGCCATGATCAAAGGAACGAAGATGGCGTTTGTCGGCCTCAAGCAGGACGAAGACATCGCCAATGTCATTGCCTATCTGAAGCAATTCTCGAAATAGAGCGCAGCCGGCCGTTCGAATTTGCGTTCGGCCGGCGGACGCCTTGATCACGCATCGGCTTGCAGCTTCTGCATGGCCGAAGGCAGATCGAAAAGGCTGTCGCAAACAAGGTCGGCGCCAAGCTCTTCCACCGGAATGTGGCTGTAGCCGCCGCGCAACAGAATGACGGCCATGCCGGCGGCGCGTGCGGCACCCAGGTCAGCGCCACTGTCTCCGACCAGCAGCGCGTCACCGGCGTCGACCCCAAGCTGTGCCAACGCCAGCAGCAGGGCATCGGGCGCCGGTTTCAGGAATGTCACCGCGTCTCCGCCAACGATTGCGCCGAAATATTCCGTCAATCCGAAATGAAGCAGGATTTCGCGGGTCGCCAACTGCGGTTTGTTGGTTGCCACGCCCATGCTTACTCCGCCCAAATGAAAGTGGGTGAGAGCCTCCCTGACTCCAGGCATCAGCCTTGTCAGGCCGGTCAGATGCCGGCGGTAGATAGGCGCCATGACGCGATGGGCCTCATCGAGAGCGTTGCCGAGCAGTGGCGCTCCCGACGCGGCGAAGGCTCGCTCGATCAATTTCCTGACGCCGCCGCCGATCATGGCCGTGACCTGATCCAGGCGCAGCGGCGGCAGACCGCGACTGGCCAGCAGTTCGTTGACGGCGGCCGCTATGTCCGGTGCCGAGTCGACCAGCGTGCCGTCGAGATCGAACAGGATCGCCTTCGGCGATCGAAGCGGCCTACCTGCACCGACGTTCATGCGGCATCCTTCCACTTGATCGAGCAGCCGATCGAGGCGATCTGGTCCAGCGGCCCGTCGCCGGTTCGGGCAACCTGCTTCATCGCCTCGAACAGGTCGCGTCTCAGCCCGGGCGCTCCGGCTTCTCGTCGCGAGGCGTCCAGCCGACCGCGATATTGCAGTCCCAACTCGCTGTTGAACCCGAAGAAATCGGGAGTGCACACGGCTGCGTAATCGCGCGCCACAGTTTGGTGCTGGTCGTGCAGGTAAGGGAAGCTGAAGCCGTTCGTCGTGGCGAAGAGCTTCATTTGGTCGAAGGAATCCTCCGGGTAGGTGTCGGCATCGTTTGAGTTGATCGCGACAAAGCCGATACCTTCGGCCTTGAGGTCGTTGGCATCGCGCACGATACGTGAAATCACTGCCTTCACATAAGGGCAGTGATTGCAGATGAAGGCCACGACCAGACCGTTCGGGCCGGCCTGGCTGAAGATCGAATGCGACCTGCCGTCGACGCCAGGCAAAACGGCATCGATGGCGCGCCAGCCGAAATCGCAGACAGGGGGGACGGCCGCCATGCTTGCCTCCGATGGAATTGTTTACGCCGCTTTCCGGATCGCACCGTCGGCCGTCTGTCGGATGGCTCCAATGTTGGTGCGATAAGCCGCCTCGGTGCCCCCCTTGAACACGGCCGACCCGGCGACCAGCACATTGGCCCCGGCCGCGGCGACCAGCGGGGCGGTTTCGGCCGTGACGCCGCCATCGATTTCGATGTCAATCGGGCGGTGGCCAACCAGTGCCTTGATTCGCCTGATCTTCTCGATGACCGCGGAAATGAAGGCCTGGCCGCCAAAGCCTGGATTGACCGTCATCAGCAGCACTAGGTCAAGCCTGTCGAGCACATACTCGATGACGCTCTCCGGCGTCGAAGGATTCAGCGATACGCCGGCCTTCTTGCCGAGATTTTTGATCGCCTGCAGGGAACGATCGAGATGCGGCCCGGCCTCGGCGTGCACCGTGATGATGTCGCAGCCGGCGTTGGCGAAGGCGGCCAGATAGGGGTCGGCCGGCGCGATCATCAGATGGCAATCGAAAATTTTGTCCGTTCGGTCGCGGATCGCCTTGATCACCGGCGGACCGAAGGTGATGTTGGGTACGAAATGGCCGTCCATCACGTCGAGATGGATCCAGTCGGCACCCGCCCGCACGACAGCTTCGACCTCATCGCCGAGCCGCGAGAAATCCGCGGAAAGCACGGAGGGTGCGATGATTGTCCTGGTGACCATGGTCGTCGTCTCCAATTCTGTCTGCGGGTGTTGGTCGCTGCGCCAGCCGGCTCCATCCCGTCAGCGCATCTTCGTCTCCGGTTCGCCTTCGAGTTTCCCTTCCGCGAACACGCGGCTGCCGCGAATGTCGGATTCCTCGATGGTGACAAGATCGGCTTTGGTCAACACCCGGCTGCGCGATGCGAAAAGCCGGTTGGCCTGCCGCAGCCGCGCCCGGTCGAGCCCATTGC
Organism: Mesorhizobium sp. M7A.F.Ca.CA.001.10.2.1; assembly: GCF_003998575.1. Classification (NCBI taxonomy): domain Bacteria; kingdom Pseudomonadati; phylum Pseudomonadota; class Alphaproteobacteria; order Hyphomicrobiales; family Phyllobacteriaceae; genus Mesorhizobium; species Mesorhizobium sp. M7A.F.Ca.CA.001.10.2.1. Next base: position 3,381 of record NZ_RZQY01000191.1, read on the forward strand.
GGACCGAACGCGCGTTGGAGAAATGCGGCAGCCTCATGCGGATCGGAAGATACTCTTCGAGCGCACGGGACGCCGCCTCGCTGAGGCGATAATTCTGCTCCGCGAGCATAATCTCGGCGATCGATTTCAGTTCGCTGACGCCATAGTCGGGGAAATCGAGGTGATGGGCGATGCGCGAACGCATGCCGGGATTGCTGTCGAAGAAGCGGTCCATCTTGTTCTTGTAGCCGGCAAGGATCACAACCAGATCGTCACGGTTGTTCTCCATGCACTGCAGCAGGATTTCGATCGATTCCTGGCCGTAGTCGCGTTCGTTCTCGGGCTTGTAGAGATAATAGGCCTCGTCGATGAAAAGCACGCCGCCCATGGCACGCTTGATCACCTCGCGGGTCTTGGGCGCGGTGTGGCCCACATACTGGCCGACGAGATCGTCGCGCGTCACGGCGACCATGTGGCCTTCGCGGACATAGCCCAGACGATGCAGGATTTCGGCCATCCTCAGCGCCACGGTGGTCTTTCCGGTGCCGGGATTTCCCGTAAAGTTCATGTGCAGCGTCGGGGCGCCCGAAGTCAGCCCGAACTTGCGGCGAAGCCGGTCGACCAGGAGGAGAGCGGCGATCTCGCGGATGCGGGTCTTGACCGGCTTCAGGCCAACGAGTTCACGGTCGAGCTTGTCCATGACCTCGTCGATGTTGGACGCCTCGAACTCGGCCTGCAGATCAACCGTCGCGTCCTGTGCGGCAGCGTCCTTGGTCATCGCGTTCAGCATGGTTCGGCTAGCTCCGCTCGCCCTCGGGCCTGTCGGTCGCATAAGGCACGATCGAATAACCCTGACTGCGGCCGTCGCGCTCCTGGCGCAGCAGCCGGAACCCGGGTTCGCTGGGCGGCCGGTTGACAATGAACGACATGCGCGGCGCTTCCCAGCCCTTGGTCGAATCGAAGGCGGTTACCCGCACATACATGTTCGGACACGCTTTCCGGCAAGCGTTGACCTCGAGCAGTATGCCCGCCGGATCTTTCAAGTCGAACATCGGGTTGCCGTACATTTCCCAATAGGTATTTCGCGGATGCGGATCGTCCGTGTACTCGACGCTGACCGCCCAATGGTTCTTCAGCGCGTATTTGATCTGCGCCGAAATCTGCTCGTCGGTCAGGTCGGGCAGGAACGAGAACTGCCCCTGTGTGACCTTGTTTCCCGGATTGGTCATCATGACGACGGTTCCTTTCGTCTAGAAGCTGGGCGTTGCGGTTGGCACGAAGTCGGCCGTGTCGGTCGATTCGTAGTTGAAGGTGACGTCCTTCCAGGTCTCCAGGGCAGCCTTCAGCGGCGTGCACCATCTGGCCGCCTGTTCGAGGATCTTGGTTCCTTCGCGCAAATAATCGCGCCCCTCGTTGCGGGCCAGGATCATCGCTTCCAAGGCGACGCGATTGGCCGTCGCGCCTGCCTGGATGCCGTCCGGATGGCCGATCGTGCCACCGCCGAACTGCAGGATGACATCCTCGCCGAGATAGTGGATCAACTGGTGCATCTGGCCGGCATGGATGCCGCCCGAGGCGACGGGCATCACCTTGTTGAGCGAGGCCCATTCCTGATCGAAGAACAGCCCGGTTTCGAGGTTCTGCGGCGTGCGCTCCTCGCGCAGCGTGTCATAAAATCCCTTGATCATGAGCGGGTCGCCTTCCAGCTTGCCGACCACCGTGCCGGCATGGATGTGGTCGACGCCGGCCATGCGCATCCATTTGCAGATGACGCGGAAATTCATGCCGTGGTTCTTCTGGCGCGAATAGGTCGAGTTGCCGGCACGGTGCAGGTGCAGGATCATGTCGTTGCGGCGCGCCCACTTGGCCATCGACTGGATCGCCGTGTAGCCGATGACGAGGTCGATCATGACGATGCAGGAGCCAAGCTGCTTGGCGAATTCGGCGCGCTCGTACATCTCCTCCATCGTGCCGGCGGTGACGTTGAGATAATGTCCTTTGACCTCGCCGGTGGCGGCCGACGCCTTGTTCACGGCCTCCATGCAGTAGAGGAAGCGGTCGCGCCAGTGCATGAAGGGCTGCGAGTTAATGTTCTCGTCGTCCTTGACGAAGTCGAGGCCGCCCTTCAGCGCTTCGTAAACGACGCGCCCGTAATTGCGTCCCGACAGGCCGAGCTTCGGCTTCGTCGTCGCGCCGAGCAGCGGCCGGCCGAACTTGTCGAGCCGCTCACGCTCCACCACGATACCGGTCGCCGGCCCCTGGAAGGTTTTGAGGTACGCCACCGGGATACGCATGTCTTCCAGCCGCAGCGCCTTGACTGCCTTGAAGCCGAACACATTGCCGATGATCGATGCGGTCAGATTGGCGATCGAGCCCGGCTCGAACAGGTCGAGGTCGTAGGCGATGTAGGCGAAGTACTGTTGCTCGGTCTTGGTTCCGGGACCGGTGTTCGGCACCGGCTCGGATCTGAACGCCTTGGCGCGATAGAGCTCGCAGGCCGTCAGTCGGTCGGTCCACACCACGGTCCACGTCGCGGTGGAGGATTCACCGGCGATGGCCGCCGCCGCCTCCTCGTGGTCGACGCCCGGCTGCGGCGTGATCCGGAACATGGCGATCAGATCGGTCTCCTTGGGCCTGTAGTCCGGCTCCCAGTAGCCCATCTTCTTGTAGGGGATGACCCCTGACTTGTAGCGTTCCTTGCCTTCCTTGAGCGTTCCCGCTGGCAGTATGTCGATCTTGTTCATGACAGGTCTCCTGTTTGTTGCTCAGGCGGCTTTCGCGGTGGCGATATGGGGATCGAGCTTTCCCGCGGCGTAACGTTTCGCCATCTCGTCCATGGCGATGACCTTGATCTTCGAGGCGTTGGACGCCGTACCGAAACGCTCGAACCGGTCCCGGCAAAGGTCGCGCAAGGCATCCATGGCTGGCTTCAGGAATTTACGGGGATCGAACTCGCGCGGGTCTTCCGTCGCGACGCGGCGGAACTGCCCGGCCATGGCCATGCGGCAATCGGTGTCGATGTTGACCTTGCGCACGCCGTAGCGGATGCCGCGCTCTATCTCCTCGACCGGAACGCCAAAGGTCTGGGGCATCTCGCCGCCGTATCTGTTGATAATGTCCTGCAACTCCTGCGGCACCGAGGAAGAGCCGTGCATGACCAGATGCGTGTTGGGCAGCTTTTCGTGGATCGCCTCGATCACCTGCATGGCCAGGATGTCGCCGTCCGGCTTGCGGGTGAATTTGTAGGCGCCGTGCGAGGTGCCGCAGGCGATCGCCAGCGCGTCGACCTGGGTTGCGGTCACAAAGTCGACCGCCTGATCGGGATCGGTCAATAACTGGTCGTGGGAAAGCGCGCCTTCGGCGCCGTGGCCATCCTCTGCCTCGCTTTGACCGGTTTCCAGCGAGCCGAGCACACCCAGTTCGCCTTCGACGGAAGCACCGACCCAATGCGCCATGCGTGCGACGCGTTCGGTTATGGCGACGTTGTAGTCGTAGCTGGCCGGCGTCTTGGCGTCCGCCATCAAGGATCCGTCCATCATCACCGAGGTGAAGCCGTGGCGGATCGCGGAAAGGCAGGTGGCCTCGCTGTTGCCGTGGTCTTGATGGATGCATAGCGGGATGGTCGGGTGGATTTCGGTCAGCGCCTCCATCATCTTGGCCAGCATGATGTCGTTGGCATAGGATCGGGCGCCACGCGAAGCCTGGATGATGACAGGCGCGTCGCAGGCCTTGGCCGCTTCCATGATGGCGAGGCCCTGTTCCATGTTGTTGATGTTGAATGCCGGTACGCCGTAGCCGTGCTCGGCGGCATGGTCGAGAAGCTGGCGAAGGGTGATGCGAGCCATTGTGAATCCTCCTAGATGATGAGCTTCAGCGCCGCTGCAGCAACCGCTTCGGACGTTATGTTGAAATGCCGGTAGAGGTCGGGGGCAGGGGCGCTGGCGCCGAAGCCGGTCATGCCGACGAAAGCGCCGGTCTCGCCGATCCAGCGGTCCCAGCCCAGCCGGGCTGCCGCTTCGACCGCGACGCGCGGCGCCGAGCCGAGGACGGCCTTGCGGGTGGCGCTGTCCTGCTCCTCGAAAAGCTCCCAGCACGGCATCGACACGACGGCGGCGGCGGCGCCATGCTCGGTCTCCAGCCTTTCGGCGGCAGCAACCGCGATCTCGACTTCCGAGCCGGTGGCGATCAGGGTGACGGCGCGGTGCTTTGCCGGCTCGCGCAGGATGTAAGCGCCCTGGCAGGAGCGGTTCTCGTCGCTGTGCGACCGACGCAGCATCGGCAGGTTCTGGCGCGACAGCACCAGGACGCTCGGCCGGTCCTTGCTCTTTAGCGCGAGTTCCCAGCACTCCGCCGTTTCGATGACATCCGCCGGGCGGAAGACGTTGAGATTAGGCGTGGCACGCAGCATCGCAAGGTGCTCGACCGGCTGGTGCGTCGGGCCGTCCTCGCCGAGGCCGATGGAATCGTGTGTCATCACATAGATGACGCGCTGGCCCATGAGCGCCGAGAGCCGCATCGCGCCGCGCGCATAATCGGCGAAGCACAGGAACGTACCGCCATAGGGCACGAAACCGCCATGCAGCGCGATGCCGTTCATGGCGGCCGCCATGCCGTGCTCACGAATGCCGTAGTGAATGTAGCGGCCGGCATAGTCACCCGGTGCAATGCGGTTCATGCCCTTGGTGATCGTCAGATTCGAATGCGTCAGATCGGCCGAGCCGCCGACGGTCAACTCCGTTGCGCCGTTGATGACCTCCAGCGCCATTTCGGAGGCTTTTCGCGTCGCCACCTTGGTTGCCTTCTCGATATGTTCGCGACGAAAGGCGTCGAGCGCTTCGAAGACCGTATCAGGCAGTTCGGCGGCGACAGCGTTTTCAAAAGCCTCGCGCCGCGGCGAGGCGGCAAGCCGCTGCTCCCAGGCGCGCCGCATCGCTTCGCCGCGACCGGCAATCTCGCGCCAGGCGAAAAGGATATCATCCGGCACATCGAACGGTGCGTGCGCCCAGCCGATGTTTTCGCGTGTCGCGGCGATCTCTGCTTCACCCAGCGGTGCGCCGTGCGTCTTCTCCGAACCGCCGAGATTGGGGGCACCCATGCCGATCACTGTGCGGCAGGCAATCAGCGATGGCCGATCCGACCGCCGCGCCGCCTCGATTGCCGCGGCGACTGCCTCCATGTCGTGGCCGGCGACACTTTGGACATCCCAGCCGGCGGCCTTGAAGCGCGCCGGCTGGTCCATCGACGTGGAGAGGGAGGTCGGCCCGTCAATGGAAATCGCATTGTCGTCCCAGAAGACGATCAGGCGGGAAAGCTTCAGGTGACCAGCGAGGTCTATTGCCTCGTGACTGATTCCCTCCTGAAGGCAGCCGTCGCCCGCAATGACATAGGTATGATGATCGACCAGATCGGCACCGTGGCGGGCGGCAAGCATGCGTTCCGCCAGCGCCATGCCGACCGCCGTGGAAATGCCCTGTCCCAGCGGTCCGGTGGTGGTCTCCACGCCAAGCGCATGGCCATATTCCGGATGTCCGGCGGTGCGGCTGCCCAACTGCCGAAATCGCTGCAATTCCTCGATCTGCATGTCTTCATAGCCGAGCAGATGATGCAGCGCGTATTGCAGCATCGAGCCGTGGCCGGCTGAAAGCACGAAACGGTCACGGTCGGGCCAGTCCGGCCTCGACGGATCGATATTGATGAAGCGGTTGAACAGCACCGTTGCGACGTCGGCCATGCCCATCGGCATGCCAGGGTGACCCGAATTCGCCTTTTGGACGCTGTCCATCGCCAGCGCGCGAATGGCGTTCGCCATGTCGCGCTCCGAGACGGGAGCGGTTGTGGTGACGGGCTTCAGTGCTGTTTGGCTGGTCATTGCATCCTCCTCACGACACACGGCTCTTGCGTTCAATCAATTGCAGGATGAGCGGCGTCAGGATCAGTTGCATGGCAAGATCGAGCTTGTTGCCTGGCACCACTATGGAATTTGGCCGCGACATGAACGAGTCGTGGAT
>NZ_RZQY01000192.1:0-9321 GCF_003998575.1 Mesorhizobium sp. M7A.F.Ca.CA.001.10.2.1
GTTCCACGGCTTCACCGATCCTGTCCAGGCCCGTCGGGACTTCCAGCCGCCGCACGCCGATATGGTTGGCAATCCATGAACATTGCCGAAGATGCGCCGCCGCGAAGTCGTCGGGGAGGGCCGCGCGGCCGAAGCGCGTCACATAGGAGAATTTGATGATGGCCGGCAGGGCGGCAATGGCGGGCAAGGGCGTGATGCCAGCCCTTTCGCCGCGCTTGAGGATATAGATCCTGGTCGCCGGCACCTTGTCGCCCGAAAAGTCACCGTTCAGGCGATGCTGCATCTTGTCGATCGCCGGATGCACTTGCGGCCGCACTTCCGCTTCCCCGAGCGAGATCGCCGCCGCGGCGTCGGCCGCCAGCTTGATCTGCGGAAAGCCCGGAACGGTCATTGGCTCACTCGGATTGGCGAGGTCCAGCGCCACCACGTCATCGGTAAGCAGTCGATGCCCGGCCCGGATCATCGCACTTGCGGTCGTCGACTTGCCGGCACCCTTGTCACCCATGAAGATGGCGCTCGGGCCGGCGGCGGCGATGGCGCTGGCATGCAGGACAAGCAGGCCGCGCCGGTGCAAGAGCAGCGCCATGACCGGGCCGAGCAGCGGAAACGCCAGCAGCGCGTCGTCGACGCCGGGCGCCGGTTCAATGTCGATACGGTTGGAATCGGTGATCAGGAACGCGCCCACGGCATGCCAGGCCAGATATTGCCGGTCCGCCTCGAAGCGAAAGTCGGTCGCGGCTTCGGGCGCCGGCTTTGGCAGGTCGATCGCGCCGACGGCGATCACGACATCCGCCGCCCCGGGCGGCGCCGGCTGCAGTTCGGGTAACATCACCTCCGACGCGATGGTCAGACCATAGGCGCGGTAGAAGCGGCGTTCTCGCATTGCCCGGCCATGCGGACGGGGATTATCACTGTATGCGGCCATCGGCTCGTTGCGCGGCATCACGTGGGGCTCCCGCCGTGCGGGAGTTGCCGCAGCCAGAGCGACAGCGAGGCCGAGCGCCAGACATACTGGACATCCAGGGGGGCTGCCTGATCGGGCTGGCGCAGCAGTCGCGCATAGGCAGCACTCACTTGCGGCAGATTGACATAAGGCGCGATGCGGCCTGCATCCGAGACCAGCAGCTGTTCCAGGAGGTCGCGATGATTGCGCAGCATGCCGTTGACGAGATTGGCGGTGAAGTCGATCTTGTCGCGTCGCCACTGCACCGCCTCCGGCAATACGCCTTGCATGGCGCGACGCAGCACATAGCGACCAAAGCCGTGGCTCAGCTTCTCCTCGCCCGGCAATGCCAGGCAGAACTCGACCAGCGGCTTGTCCCAGAATGGGTATCGCGGCTCGACGCCGAAATTGGCGGCGGCCTTGTCGAGAACCTCGAAAGCATGCGGGACATAGCCGTTCGACAGGATCCAGCGATGGCTCAAGGCGTCGCTGGCCTGAACGCCGGGCGGCATATAGCCGGCCCGGTGAAACCGGTCGACAAGCTCGGTGCGCTTGGCAAGGTCCGGATTGATCAGGTCGCGCCAGCTTCGTGCGCGCTGCACGTGCGCGGGCTTGCGGATCCTGTTCAGGGCACGGTTGGCCAGATGCCTCAGCTTGGCGATGCGCCAGGCCGGCCCGTAGAGGGTCAGGAACTGGAGATAAAGGCCAAGCGTGCTGTCGCCATAGGTATTGGAGGCGCTGCGGACCTCGCGCCACAGATCCATCCATCGGCCGCCATTCGCAAGCTCGTGCAGGTGACCATGGCCTTGGGAAACGACCTCGTCGCCGCCATGGCCGTCCAGCAGCACCTTGATGCCCTTGGCGCCGGCAGTCCGGTAGACACCGCGGGTGAGCGTCAGGCCCGGCGCCAGGAACGTTCCTTCCTGTTCTTCCAGCACGCGTTCGAATTCGGCGAATGGGGCATAGTTGCCGACCGGGATCAGTGTCGCGTCGACCTTCTGCTGGTCGAGAACGGCATCGATGAAGGGCCGCTCGTCCATCGGCGAGCCCTTCTCGAAAACCAGCGAGAAGGTCGGCAGCTTCGGCTTGCGCGCAGCGGCATTCTGCAGGCCGGCGACACAGGCGATAGATGAGGAATCGAGGCCGCCGCTCAGCATTGCGCCGACTGCCGAGGTCCCTCGCATGCGGTTGCGCACCGATTGCGAGAACAGATGGGCGAATTCCTCCGATGCATCCGACCGCAAGGGCCGCGCCGACGGCTCGATCTGCCAGTATCGACGCAACATCACCTGTTGCGCGGTGACGGTCAGGCTGTGGCGGGCCGGCAGGCTGAATATATCGCTGTAGGGGGTCGACTGCGGGTCGTCGGGAAGCCCGGCCAGGAAGCCGGAGATCTGGCGCTCGCTGACACGTGCGCGGATACCTTCGACGCCCAGGATCGGCCCGATCTCGGACGCGAAGGCAAAACGCCGGTCCGCCGCGTGGTAGTAGAACGGCTTGACGCCAAAATGATCGCGCGCGCAAAACAGCGATTGCCGCTCGTCATCCCAGATGGCGAACGCGAAATCGCCTTGCAGATGCTCCGGACAGGCTTCGCCCCAACGCAGATAGGCCCGCATCAGCACCATCGCGTCGGCCACCGACTGGTCGCGGATACCGAGCCTGGCCAGCAACTCGTCACGGTTGTCCAGCCGGCAATCGGCGGTGATGGCGAGCCGGCCGCCAGCCATCGTCAAAGGGCCTGGGCCGACCTCATCCGATGTGTTGAGCCAGGCGTGGCCAAGGGCGATGCTGGTGTCCAGCCACCAAGAACTGCCGTCAGGACCGCGATGGCGCATGCGCGCCAGCATTTGCTGAATGTCTGCCGCCGCGACCGCCGGTGCGTGTGCTCCGCGCAGCAGGATTCCAGCGACGCCGCTCATCGGCTGCCGTGGTCGACGAGATGGGCGAAGCCGTCGATCGATCCGCCAAGCACGATATGGTTGTCGCTGACCAGCCAGGCATGTGCTTTCAACTGCTCGCCCGTACCACGTTCGATGCCGATGCGTATCGTCGATTCATTGCCTTGGCGGGCGAGAATATACTGGCCGGAGAGCGCCTGGGTCAGGCACGTAGCGTAAGGGACGAAACGGGCCGCGGCGGCAACGCCCCAGGCGACACGCCGCAGTTCGCCCATTGAAGCGCACTGCCGCGCGTCTAGGCGCGTCACCAGGCTGCGTACACGATTGTAGGACAGCAGCGTCAGCCCCAGCCGAACTGTCGCCACCACCAGCAGGCAATGGCCAAGGAAGATCATTTCCGAGCCGCTCAGGGAGAAAATCCTGACCAGCCCGTGCCGGCTTTCGCCGCGCTTCGACTGCTTGAGGCCTGTTTCCCTCGCGGGTTCCTGCCGTAAAGCCGTGGCCCGCGAAACCAGGGCCCGCGAAACTATGGCCTGCGAAACCAGCGTCTTGTGCTGGGCCGGTTTAGACAAGTGCCTCATGATGCCGTCTCGCAAGCCCATTATCAGTCAGGCCCTTCAGCAATGCGTCGACATCGGCCTGGCAGCGCACCGGGTCGACATTATAGCGCGCAAGCACGGCGCTGCGGATGTCGCCGATCGACCGGGGCTCCTGGATCAAATCCCAGATGAAGGCGCCGACGCCATTCAGGCTGTAGTAGACATTGGATTTGAGATTGAGCAGCGCCAAGCCATCGCCGAACTCGCAGGCCACGGCATCCTTGGTCGCACTCACGCTATCGTGGTCGGCCAGATCATGGTCGGATTGCTTCCCGTTCATCCCCGCACCTCACTGACAAAACGCTTCGACATCTCCGGTTGGCGCAGGAGAAGTCGGGAGGCTGGCCCCCCGACCCCTCTTACGTCTGCTTTTGAATCCAGAGTCCCAAAATGTCACTCTGGAAACGGCTATAAGTCTCAGGAGAACGTCAGGTCGCCGATCGGCGTGTGCGCGGGGAACGACGCGTCGATCGCCGTGTTGCCGCCGCCACCCTGGGTGATGGTCTCAATCGAACCATGAACCGTCAGGCTTGGTGTCTCGTATTCATGCTTTTCAACATTCTGTTCCATTTTACTCTCCGATTTAGGACTGGAAACGGCCTGTCGAGTGCCGTCAGCACTTTTATGCTGCAATGCAATAGCTGCACGGCAGCATTTATGAGTCAAGACTGTTTTACCTTCCGTTAATCAATTACGTTGCTGGCGTCAGGACATGAGCGGCCATGCCTAAAACTTGTCACTTTTTAGCCGATTCCTTGGGCATGATGGCAGCGCCTGTGCTGATTCTTTAAGCATATGATTTTGCTTGCATAAATCGTTTGTTTTGTGCTTATTTTTAGGCTTCGCTAATGGAAAGAATTTTCGGTTTGGAAAATTCGGCCGCGGATCGGCTAAAAGACCTGGCAAGGATATTTCAGCCGCGGTTCTCACTTCTTTCCGACGCGATCTCGATAGACGCTTCGGTTGCAAAAATTCGCACTGCAAAAGGAAAGGCTTTACGGCATCGAGGTTTTTGGTGATGTTTGCTTCGCACGTGCAGCATAAGTGTTCGCGCAAACCGCTTTCTTGGGAGATTGTGCGCTAAATGGCCTTGCCTGACGGCTCATACGAACGATTGCGCGCCGCCGGCTGTGCCGACGAGGTGGCCTACGTACAGGCCTGCCTGCGATTGTATTTTGCCGGGCCGCACGCCGGCGCGGGCGACATTTCGATGCGTGATCTGGACGGTGCCAAAATTGCCGACATCGCCAGGCTGAACAAGGTCGCCACCTTTGTCCTCAAGGCCCTTTCGCGCGCACCCGCGCTTGAGAGGCCGCCTGAGCTTTTCCGATGGCTCGACACCTACCGCAGGAGGACGGTTTCGATGAACGCGTCCTGCATCATGGATTCCATGGCGGTCCATGATGTGCTGCGCGCCAGCGAGATCGATTTTGTTTTTCTGAAGGGTCCGTTCCAGCAGCAGCTTCTCTACGACGACCACTTCATGAAGCCGTCCGGCGATGTCGACATCCTTGTTTCGCCGCTCGGATTTTTCAGGGCGCGTGATGCGCTTCGCCAGATCGGTTATGAGGTATCAGGCAAGTCGAACTCCGTCTGGTGGGTCCGCTTCCTCGGCGAACAGCACATGACCCGGGACGACGGGCCGAGGTCGTCCACGGTAGATCTCCATTACCGCCTCCAGCAGCCCGGCTCGCCAAGCCCGCGCGACGCGGACGGGTTTCTGCGGCGCAAGCGACAGGTCGAAATCGCCGGTGCGACGGTGCCGTTCACCTCGGTGGCCGATACTTTGCTTTTGTCCTGCATCAGCGTCGCCAAGGCACTTTTCAACCGGGAACCCTGCGCGGGCTACGTCTGTGATATCGGTGCCAGCGCCGCCCGCCTCGACGAGGGGGATCAGCAGCGTTTGCTCGATGCCGCAACCGTACAAGGTTTGGACGACACGCTGCTGCTTGGCCTGCGCGCCGCCGATGTGCTACTCGGCGGCGCTGGCACGCTGCTGTCGCAGCGCGCGACCAGGATCCTGTCGCGCATCGGCAATGAGGATCTGCTCAGCATGGTCATCGCGCCATGGCTGCCGTCGCTGCGGTGGCCACAGCGGCGAACGGTGCTGTGGGAACTGTGCGGCCGCGCGCCGGTCCGCTATCTGGCCGAAGCCGGCTGGGCGGCGTCCGCCGATATCAGCCGCCGCATCTTCGAGCGGCCGGGAAGTCGCTGAATGAAGGCAAATTGGGTGCTGATGGCAATTCTGTAGGGCATCGAAGGAGTACGGGGCGAGGGCAAATCGATATTACCTGTACGAGAGGCAAATCCATGTCGATGACGAAATTCGAGGTCTGCGTGATCATCGCGGCAAAAAACGCCGCAGCGACAATCGCCGTCGCCATCGCATCCGCGTTGCGCGAACCGGAAGTGGCGGAGGTCGTCGTTGTCGATGATGCCTCTACCGACGACACCGCCGATGTCGCACGATCCGCCGATGATGGCAGCGGGCGGCTCTCCGTGATGCGCCTCGATGTCAATCGCGGCCCCTCCTTTGCCCGCAACGCAGCCATCGCCGGCTCGAAATCGCCGTTCATCAGCATTCTTGATGCCGACGATTTTTTCCTCGAAGGCCGGTTTCGCAACCTGTTTGCCGGGGCCGATTGGGATTTCGCAGCCGACAACATCATGCTGATCAGGGATGATGCGACGGGCGACGCGACGAAAATCGTCGCGCCGCAATTTGCCGCCGATCCGGAATTCCTCGATTTCGAGCGCTTCGTCGAAGGCAACATCTCCAGGCGCCGCGTGCAGAGGGGCGAACTGGGCTTCTTGAAGCCGGTGATAAGCCGTGCCTTCCTCCACCGCCACGGGTTGAGCTACGACGAGAGCCTGCGGCTGGGCGAGGACTATGAACTCTACGCCCGCGCAGTCGCATGCGGGGCGCGGTTCAAGGTCATTCGCTCCTGCGGCTACGGCGCCGTCGTCCGCGCCGATTCTTTGAGCGGCCGCCACAAGACTCAGGACCTGAAGCGTTTGGCCGATGCGGATCTGGCGCTGCTGGCGATCGACAGTCTGCCGGAAGGCTCGAAGGCGGTGCTGCGGCGGCATGAACGGCACGTGCGCGACAAATATCGGCTGCGCAATTTCCTTGACGTCAAGGCTGAGCGGGGGCTGGCATCGGCCGCGGCTTACGCTTTCGCCAGCCTGTCCAACCTCGTCCCCATCGTCCAGGGCGTGGCTTCCGACAAGCTCGAGGCGCTGTTTCGTCGCGTCGGCCTTATGTCCAGCCAAAAGCCTGTGCCGCCGCGGCGCTTTCTGATGGCTGGAACCAGCATGGGCAAGGAACGCTGAGAGCGAGGCCCGAGGCCTGCGGTTTGTCCGCTCGCGACACGTCATCACGCAAACCATTTCGGCTGGATTTATGAGTTTACGAATTGGGTGGTTGCCTCGCGGCTCCGACGATGGCAGTCTATGTTGCGGTGCAGCATATTGGACGACCAGCCGAACTGGCCCCCGATCGGATTGGTCCGATGTCTCTCCTTCAGAGGAGCAGGACAATGCAAGGCGAGTTTTTGAGCCCCGGCTGCGGGGATCGGCCAGAAGCCCGGCCCACAAGCCGGCGATGACAGGAACCTGAGCCCATGGCCTCGATATTCGGTTTCAGATCAAGGGATCCGGCCCGCGACCGGCAGGCCGATGTTTCACGTCTTGATCGTCTGGCAAAGCTGTTCGAACAAATTGCGGCCGAGATCGAGGCCGAAAGAACCGGGCTTGAGAATCGCTACCGGACAACGTCGACCAACGCCGCCTTCCTGGTCGAAGCCATGGAGAACGGCTCAGCTTCCGACAAGCGGTCTTCGGAAGTCAGCGCACTGACACAGTCAATCCTGAATTGCGAACGCCGCATTGCAGCGCTGTCGCGCCAGGACGGCATGATGAAAGAGCTCCGTCATTCGCTGGATATGGTCTTCGACGAGGACGCCGATTCGGCCGCCGCCTCGGCGGAATTCGCCTGGCCGGCAGGCGCCGGCAGAGGTTGAAACGTGAAGGCTCGGAACTGTTGCAACAGATTTGATGCAAGGCGGGAAGCAATCGAGAGGGTCACAGGGAAGGTCAAGGTTGGCCCGTTCAGGAGCGGTTCGCACGTCGACTTTGGGTTGGGGACACACAGCGCAAAGGTGAGTTTGATATGAAGTCGAATCCGAAACCTACGACGGCAATTGACGCGCCGCCTCTCGCATATCGGACCGGACAAGCCGCCTGGCGACGGCTGGGGTCGCTCGGTGCGTTGCTGCTGGCTGCTCTCGGCGGTTTCCCGGCAACCCCTTCCTACGCCCAGGACATTCCGACATCGCCGTCCTTCGTCGATGATTTCAAAAGCTTCGATCGTGCGCGCTGGTATGTTTCCGACGGCTGGAACAACGGCAGCCATCAGAATTGCACCTGGTCGAAAGGCATGGTCGAACTGTCGAATAATGTGCTTTCGCTCGGCTTCGAAAAGCAGACGCTGAAGGATCGCGACTACGTCTGCGGCGAGATCCAGACCAAGCAGCGCTTCGGCTACGGCACCTATGAGGCACGGCTGAAGACCGATACCGGCTCCGGCCTTAACGCGGCGTTCTTCACCTATATCGGTCCCAGCGACAAGCAGCCCTGGGACGAGATCGACTTCGAGGTGCTGACCAAGGACACCTCCAAGGTGCAGGTCAATGCCTATATCGCGGGCAAGGGCAAGAACGAGAAGCTGGTCGACGTGCCGGGCGGCACGGAGAACGCCTTCAACGACTACGCCTTCGTCTGGCAGAAGGACAGCTTGCGATGGTACGTCAACGGCCAGCTGGTGAACACGATTACCGACCCGGCGAAGCTGCCCAGCCATGCACAGAAGATATTCTTCAGCTTTTGGGGCAGCGATACGATGAAGGGTTGGATGGGAGCGTTCGCGGATCCGGGCCGCAAGCTTTCCCTGCAGATCGAGCGGGTTGCCTTCACGGCGCTCGGCGAACCCTGTCAATTTCCGGAATCGCTGGCATGCAGTGTAAAGTAGTTGGGAAAGTCGATTTGAACCGGCGGGACCGAAAACGGTCCGCTGCCTTGCATGGGAATGAAACCGAATGAATTTGACGGTGTTTGGAATTGGCTATGTCGGCCTCGTGCAGGCTGCGGTCCTTGCCGAAGTCGGGCATCAGGTGGTGTGCGTCGACATCGACGCCGCCAAGGTCGAGCGGCTCAACCAGGGCCTGGTTCCCATTTTCGAACCCGGTTTGGAAAACCTCGTTAAGGAAAACCATGCTGCCGGCCGCATCAAGTTCACCACCGATGCCGCCGCCGCTGTCAGGCATGGCGAGATCCAGATGATCGCGGTCGGCACGCCGCCGGGCGAGGACGGCTCGGCCGATCTCAAATATGTGCTGGCCGTCGCCGAGACCATCGGCCGCGAAATGGACAAACCCAAGATCGTCGTCGGCAAGTCTACGGTGCCGGTCGGCACCTGCGAAAAGGTGAAGGCCAGGATTGCCGACACGTTGAAGAAAAGAGGCCGCGAGGACCTGGCTTTCGATGTCGCTTCGAATCCCGAGTTCCTCAAGGAGGGGTCCGCGGTCGCCGATTGCATGAAGCCGGACCGCATCATCGTCGGCACCGACAGCGAGGACACCGAGGCTGTGATGCGCGAACTCTACGCGCCGTTCAACCGCAACCACGAGAAGATGATCGTGATGGACGTGCGCAGCGCCGAATTCACCAAATATGCCGCCAACTGTATGCTGGCGACCAAGATCAGCTTCATGAACGAGATGGCCAATTTGGCCGAACAGCTCGGCGCCGACATCGAGGAGGTCCGCAAGGGCATCGGCAGCGATCCCCGAATCGGCTACCATTTCATCTATCCGGGTCT
>NZ_RZQY01000193.1:0-9307 GCF_003998575.1 Mesorhizobium sp. M7A.F.Ca.CA.001.10.2.1
CTCGCGGATCGCCCAGACGACCAGCGACTGGCCGCGCCGCACGTCGCCCGCCGCATAGAGCTTTTCGACGCTGGTCCTGTAGTCCCGGTCATTGGCCTCGACATTCTTCGAGCGGCGGCTGTCAATGGCGATCTTCATCTGGCCGGCCAGTTCCGACACCGGCCCGCGAGCGGCTGGCCCGGCAAAGCCGATGGCGATGAACGCGAGATCGGCGCGGATGACGAATTCGGTGCCGGCGATCGGCTTGCGCTTTTCGTCGACTTCGCAGCATTTGACCCCGGTCAGCTGGCCGTTTTCGCCGATGAATTCAAGCGTCGCCACCTGGAATTCGCGCTCGGCGCCTTCGGCCTGCGAGGATGACGTGCGCATCTTGGTCGCCCAGTATGGCCAGACCGACAGCTTGTCTTCCTTTTCCGGCGGCTGCGGCCGGATGTCGAGCTGGGTGACGCGCACCGCGCCCTGGCGGAAGGCGGTGCCGACGCAGTCGGAGGCAGTGTCGCCGCCGCCGACGACGACGACATGCTGGCCGCCGGCGAGGATCGGATGCGACGGCCACGCCACCGACTGGATCGGTTCGCCGCCGACACGCCTGTTCTGCTGCACCAGATAGGGCATCGCGTCATGCACGCCGCCGAGATCGTCGCCGGGAATGCCGGCCGCGCGCGGCGTTTCGGAACCGCCGCAATAAAGCACGGCGTCATGTTCGGCGAGCAGCTCGGCAACCGGCTTGTCGACGCCGACATTGACGCCGCAATGGAAGGTGACGCCCTCGCCCTGCATCTGCTCGATGCGCCGGTCGATATAGTGCTTCTCGATCTTGAAGTCGGGAATGCCGTAACGCATCAACCCGCCGGGCCGGCTCTCGCGCTCATAGACATGGACGTCGTGGCCGGCGCGGCCGAGCTGCTGGGCAGCCGACATGCCGGCCGGGCCGGAGCCGATGACGGCGACGCGCTTGCCGGTCTTCTTCTCCGGCGGATAGGGCCTGATATGGCCGGTCTCGTAAGCCTTGTCGGCGATCGCCTGCTCGACCGTCTTGATGGCGACGGGGATGTCCTCGAGGTTCAGCGTGCAGGCTTCCTCGCAAGGTGCGGGGCAGATGCGGCCGGTGAACTCCGGGAAATTGTTGGTCGAATGCAGGTTGCGGATCGCATTGTCCCAGTCGCCATTGTAGACGAGGTCGTTCCAGTCCGGGATCTGGTTGTGGATCGGGCAGCCCGTCGGCCCATGGCAGAACGGAATGCCGCAATCCATGCAGCGCGCGGCCTGTTTCTCGACCTCTTTGTCGGACATCGGCAGCGTGAACTCGCGGAAATGCCGGATGCGGTCGGAGGCCGGCTGGTACTTGTGCACCTGCCGGTCGATTTCGAGAAAGCCTGTTACCTTGCCCATAGTCCAGTTCCTGCTGTCCAGATGGTGCGCCTGGCGACGCCCTGCAGCTGGATCAGATGGGGCATCCCGTCCACACATGGGCCGCACCAAGTTGCCCAAAATTCGACTATGTACACTTGCCGGGCTCAAAGCTCGTGAGGGGCTCGCCATGCAGCCAGTTCTCGACTCTAATCGAAGGAGCCGGGGACTCCATCTGCAATACCACGTTGCGGTCCAAAGCTATTTCCAAAGGTTTCTGCACGAGCTGGTTTCCTCTCAGAGACGGCACACGGGTTCAGGGAGGAGCGCATCGCTCGTCTTGCCCCATTGAGTGCAGTCACAGTCACTCAGTCTCAAAAGCCATGCCAACGCGCTCAGCGCGCAGTTAGCGCCCATTGCTTCGAAAAACCTCGTCAGTGCCCAGATGTTGGTTGTAATGAACCTGACATTTGTCTGACGCTGTCAGCTTTTGGACACGCGATCACGCGCTTCGTGCCGCCAGATGGCCAGGCCGAGCCCTGTGTTGCCAGCGGTCGCTTCGATGATTGTACCGCCCCGCGCGTGCCACGCTGTTCGGCATTAACGATCATCGACAACGCAATGCGATCCTTGATCGATCCGCCGGGATTCTGGCTTTCGATCTTGACGAAGCGACGACACCTGCCGGTATCGAATCTCTTCAGTTCGACGACCGGCGTCTCCCCAATCAGATCGAGCACTGACAAATGGCGGACGCAGGCGAGAGGACGCCTTTGTCGACGGTCGGCGGAACATCTCGAGGCTCATGCGGCTGCGGTCTCCAGAATGTCGGCATAGTGCCGTTGCGCAATATCGGGATGCGAGCGCAGTCGGCTCTTCAGCAGTTGCGGAACAGGGGATTGTCGGGGTCGCTGGCGGGGCACCCGCTTCGGCAGCCAGTTCAGGCGGCAGGTCAAGAAACCGTATGTCGGCATCAAGCCGCGCGCCGAAGAAGAAGGGAATAGAAACAGTGCCCTTCGAAAGACCCAGGGCGACGGAAATCATTGCATCGGGCGAGTTCATGCGCCTGAAGCAGCGCTGGCTGCAACTGCTTCATAGCGACAGGCGGGCGGAGACTCTAGCGGGGCTTTCGCCGCTTGGTTGATTGAGGCTCTCGACGAAGCCACTAAGATTCGGCGGCCGATAATAGCTTGCTGCTCATTGGGACGCCGACCAACGCCGGGATTGAGAAAGGCAACCCTGCCCCACAAGGCGGGTGTCACACGTGCGGTGCGTCCGCTCGTCGCGCCGGATGGTCTTTGAGACCTGGGTTCACGGCTATTCAGATGCACCCCTGTCGGCTTTTCGGTGCAGGCCGCCAGGCGGCGTGTTGCAGCAGCGGTAATTAGTTTGAGAGCGTGCGAGCACGGGCTGCATAGTGAGATCATTTGCCGGCGTGGGGACCAAGGTGTGGCGCAGCCTTAGAGAACTCAACACCGAGACCGGAGCAACGGAGACGGCTCTTTCGTCGAGACAGTTTAATTGGAAGGCCGAGAAGCACCGGCTGGGTAGCGTCACGCCGCATCATTCTTTGCGGAGCTGGAGCGCGCGGGATCGCTGGAGCGGCTGGTGAAAGCGGTTGCCGGGGCGCACGCCAACAACAACACGTGAGCTGGCGCCTCGTGTGGCAAAAGGAGGGGGCGAGAGCCCATGGCCTGCAATGAAGCGATCAAGCATTGCGATCGTGGAACCAAGCTGCCTAGTCGACCATCCGGACCGCGGCCTTCAAGCCAGCTCGCCTTGGAATCGGCCTTCCAGGAATCACCGTCAAGGCCGACTCACGACCTTTTCGCCATGAGCCGCGAAGAGGGCATTCCGCCGGAAGCCGATGGCTGCCTTCTCTCGTTCATCGACGGCTATGTGGTGAGCGGCCATGTGCCGGTCGGCACGGTCAACAAGCTCTTGACCGAGCGGCCCGACATCAAAGGGCATGACGCTGCCCGGCATGCCGATGGGCTCCCCCGGCATGAGTGGCACGAAGGAAGCGCCCTTCGAGATTCTCGAAATCCGAAAGTCTGACGCGACCGGCGGCATCTACGCCACGGAATAGGAGGCTTCGATGATGGAATGCATGAGCGGCATGATGATGTTCGGCACGGGCCTGGTGTGGCTGCTTGTCGTCGTCGTGCTCGTCCTCGGGACGGCCGCGCTGATCAAATACCTGTTCTCCAGCGGCGGCAAAGGAGAAGGGCGTCGGTCCTCTTATCGATGCGTGGCCGCGGCAGGCCTCGGATTGGTCTGGACATTGCCTTGGCTCGCCAACCGGATGGCCGCGCCCCGGCCGCGGCGATAGCGCTAGGCAAGACGGTTTTAGCCAGGCGAAGGTCAGCGCGATTGGAAAGCCCGCTGCCTTCGGGACGCATGCCGGCGCCGGGACCGGCCGCGGTCGTCGGCGGCGGCTACCAGAGCGACATGCCGGGCTTCGGGAATGTCCTCACCGACGAGGAGATCCGGGCCGTTCTGGCCTTCATCAAAAGCACATGGCCCGAGCGGGAACGCGCCTATCAGGCAGATGAGCCGCCGGGAGCGGGAGCAGACACAGTGAGACCAATCCTAGCCGCGGAGCCCTCGAACGCCCCCAACCGGAATGCATTGTCCATGAAAGCGAAACCGTCGCTTGCGATTCAATTTCTGGCGCTGATCCTCGGGACCTCCGCGCTGGCCCACCATCCGGGCGCCGATCTCGACAAGATGAGGGACAGCGCGGAGAGGTTCTTCCAGGCGATCGACGAGCAGGCCGCGCCGCCTTTCGAACTGGCCGACGCGGACGGAAGGGCCGTCCGCCTTCCGATCTCTCCGACAAGATCGTGGTGCTCTACTTCATGACGAGGTAACCTTGGAAGAAGAAGGCGACGGCCACTGGCGGCAGGATGGCAAGCACGCTGGCCGCAAAAAGCGGCCCATACTCATAGAAGCGGGCCGGTTCTGTCGCAAATCGTGCTTTTGGCCACAACTGGACGCTTTCGCGCGCTTATGGACCAGCTCACATGACAGGGCTCGACGTGCCCCGGGGTGGCGCCCTACTTCCACGCTCGCACTGTCACACTCCCGCCGAAAGGCGGGTTTAGTGAGTTATGGCAGTGACTGTGCCACCAGTCCAAACGTCGAGTTTCGCGGCAACTTCGACGCTTTCCTTAGCTGACTTGCCCAAAACCAGCGCGGCCAAAGCATACTGCTTGCCGCTCCCGATGGCATAATATTCACCTTTCACGGGATCACTTGGCAGCCAATTGCCGTCCAACAATACGGCTTCCCCATTTTTGCGCACTATCAGCGCCTCAAATTCAAAATTGTCGTCGTTGCGCGGCACAGGAATATCAGAAACATCCATGCCCTTCTCAACCCAGTCTCGAACGGCCTTTGGAATACCCAAGGACGAAGAGGAAACGCCGATGAGTGTGCCGTCGCATAAGCGAAACACCTTCGTTTTCTCACCGACGGATACTGAGTCAAAACCCAAGGCTCGGCCGTCGCCAGCCATGGTTCCGTTCCTGTAAGCTATTGTTGTCATTGGCACCCTTCTATCGCTGCATCAAACTTCAGGACCTTGCGCATGTCCCCTGTGTCAAGGTCACTGACCGACGGCCTATTTGCCTGATACACGATACAGGCTGCGCTCCTTGAGTTCGCGCACGGGTGGCCGTCATCTTGCCGCCTTCGCGCAATGCCTTGAACAGGCCGAGTCTGTCCCCCAGCGGGAATGACAACCACCTCCATGTCGTTGAAACGCAGGAAATCCGTCACTTTGCCTCGTCGGTAACGGGCGGAGCCGGAGCGGTCGTCACCGGGCAAGCGCGGTCGCAGTAGGTATCCTGGGCAGCCCGTCAGACATGGATGGCTTCGGTTGTGTCATGCGACTTCTTGTTGGTCGGTCACGTGTTTCCGGATAACCAGCATGCGCTGTGCCAAATGAGAAAACCATTTAAAGTCAATCCAGCAGATCTGACTGTATTCCGACATTGTCGGAAATTGGACATCGCCGAACGCGGGCGCTCGGGGCTTGTGATGATACTTGGGCGTGCTGCTTCGGAGGAGGGATGCGCCTCGTACCGGCCGCGAAGCCTTCCTGCATTTAAGGCGCCAGATCAATTGAACGCGATGCCGGGCAGCGTCGCAGCGGCTAAGCCAGCCACTCGCATTGCTCCCTGACAGGATGGTGCCGATCCTGCTGAGATCGCATGCTGGCGCGACGTTGCTTTGCGGCCACCGTCGCGCCTGCCCGTGAACTGTTCGCGCCTGTGCTCATGCTCGCCTTGACACCCTCGATGGGTCCATCCGGGATGGTCAACCATCCGGAACATAGCGGGCAGGCGGGCATCTTCACCAGCAGTCTCTGTGTCGCTCTCGTGGCGGCAAACAAGATCGAGGCTGGCGGGGTGATGATCAACGGTCCTCGAACCATCGATTTTGATCGCGGTGGCCGTTCAGTGCGTTCAAGCACGAGGCGCCGTTAGACGGCACCGCAGCATCATAGCGAAGTGCCATGCAGGACGACTCCCTGCAGCATCGTCTCGCGCAGCCAAACACTTGCCGGATCACTGTTGTGAACGGCCGGGCGTTTGACGGCCTGTGACGCGAAAAGGCAACGGAAGATCTAGCATTTATGGGGGAAATGTTTTTTCGGAGTGCTTGACCCGCAGGAAGGGCAGGGCATGACTGCCTATCGCCCGACCCGGCAAGGCCGCACTCATGACCGGCTGGGCTCGGTTAATCCTGCATGCCGCGCCCATGAGGTTACTTGTCCGGAGTGCGTCGAGCACAACGAGGAGATGTAGTTCACGATCTTTGAAAAGCGTGGTCAACCATCCAAAGTGTGGATGCCTTTCATCGAAACAAACGATTTCATCAATGTTCTGGAATCCTGCATGGGCAGAAGCACCTGATGGACACCGATGCCCCCACTGCCTCATGGCGTGGCGAGCGTCTTAAGAAACCGCCCGAAAGGAGATTTTTCATGCGCTCTACCGGGCAGTGGAGTGCTGGGAAAGGGAGTTGCAACTGACCGGCCATGTCAAACTGTCCGACTTCTTCCGAGCCTATGGACAGACCGGGAGACGCGCACGTGTAGCGGCTCACATCGTCATACTGCACCTACGCCACACACCGGCCGGACCTGATCCGGCTTTATGAGCATTGGGCTTTGTCAGTTGCCCAAGCGTGATGGCTTTCGCGACGCGGCGCGCCTCAGGAACTGAGCCGCGTCCAGGTCGAAACGCGGGAAAGAAAGACAGGAAACAGAATGGCCGATCAATTCGCAACGGACGTCATTGCCCTGATCAAGAAACGCGCCGAGTCGGAGAGCGGTGAGGGAATGCCTGCGTCATTCGTCGGCGAGATAACAATCGCCACGGAACTGGACGCGCTCGGGTTCGATTCGCTGGGTTTGGCGGACGTCCTCTGGGATGTGGAGCAGGCCTACGGCATCAAGATCGACATGAACACGGCCGATGCCTGGTCCAATCTCAAGAATGTCGGCGACGTCGTGGAAGCCGTCCGCGGCTTGCTTGCGAAGGAGGCTTGAATGGACAGGCGCGTCGTTATCACCGGAGTGGGCGGCCTGTGCGGACTGGGCACCGACGCCGCCTCTATGTGGAAAGAGATGCGCGAAGGCCGCTCCGCCATCGGCCCGATCGCCAATTCCGAGCTTCATGACCTGGAGGGCATGACCGGCGCTGAGATCAAGGCGCTGCCCCAGCACGACATCAACCGGGGGCATCTCATCTCCATGGACCGCTTCAGCTTGCTCGCCGTGCTTGCAGCGCGCGAAGCCATGCGGCAGGCCGGACTTTCCTGCGACGAGGGGAATGCCCATCGCTTCGGCGCGACAGTGGGCGTCGGCGGCTTGGGCTGGGATGTGATGGAGGAAACTTACCGGGCCCTCCTTTTGGACGGCGCGAGGCGAGTTGGCATCCTCGCTGTACCCAAAACGATGCCAAGCGCCGCCGCCGGCCAGGTGAGCTTGAGCCTCGGCTTGCGCGGGCCGGTCTTCGGGGTGACCTCCGCATGTGCCTCGGCCAACCATGCGATCGCCTCGGCGGTGGACCAGATCAAGCTGGGCCGGGCCGACGTAATGGTTTCCGGGGGCAGCGACGCACCCTTCGCATGGGGCGTGCTGAAAGCATGGGAAGCAATGCGCGTGCTTTCACCCGATACCTGCCGGCCCTTCTCCGCCGATAGGAAGGGCCTGGTGCTGGGCGAGGGTGCGGGCATGGCCGTGCTGGAAAGCTACGAGCATGCCACGAGGCGTGGTGCCACAATTCTTGCCGAGATCGCCGGCGTCGGCCTTTCCGCCGATGCCTTCCACATTGCCGCGCCATCTGTCGAGGGGCCAGCGTCGGCGATGCGCGCCTGCCTTGCCGATGCCGGGCTGAATGCCGAGGACGTCGACTACCTCAACGCGCACGGCACCGGTACCAAGAGCAATGATCAGACTGAAACGGCGGCGATCAAGCGTGTGTTTGGAAACCACGCTTATTCGATGTCCATCTCTTCCACCAAGTCCACGCACGCGCATTGCCTCGGCGCAGCGAGCGCGCTTGAAATGATCGCCTGCGTGATGGCAATCCAAGAGGACGTCGTGCCGCCGACCGCCAACTATCGCGAGCCAGATCCCGCTTGCGACCTCGACATCACACCCAATGTGCCGCGGGAGCGCAAGGTGCGCGTCGCCATGAGCAACGCCTTCGCCATGGGCGGTACGAACGCAGTTCTGGCATTCAGGCAGGTGTAGAAGCCATGCAAGACGCCTCATTTGAGGTCACCTGTCGTATCTAGCTGCTTGCCGGACCACTATGTAAAGCGAGCGCTATTGGCTGCCTCTGCGATGCGGGAATTGGCAGCGGACGTCTCTCGATCAAACAGGCATCTTGCTTGTAGAATTCTTTTAATCGTGAAGCGGCGCGAGTGCGCTATCCGTTGAGGTGAGCAAGGCCGGCGCCCTGGGTGAGCGCTGGTGTCGGGTGGTGGAAAGTACAGGGGGAGCTGTGTGGCCCCTCTTTCTCGGCCTCGACGATGTGCGAAGGAGCCTGCGCGGCGAACGGGCCAACGCCCCAGGCTCAGAACCTGGGCGAACCTAACTCCCGCCAAAGGACAGCCCAGAGCTGGATACACGAAAGAGATACTGAACCCGCGAATCAGATTCTGATCAATCGTCGTGTCTGAGCTCCACTCGGCTCTTACGGAGATAATCGCGCGGCCCGGCAACGGCCGCGCGTGCCGCGGGCGTGAGCTTTGCGCTTCGTCAGAAGTGCCTCGAGCGTGACGACGATAATTGACCAGCCATATGGAACGCATTCGCCCAGTTATCCAAAGCGTGGATACCTTTCATCTAAACAAAGGATTTTACCGTTTTTGCTGCAGGTCCCATAGAAGCGCTTCAAGTTGGAAAGATAGGTAGTTCCGATGGTTGCGTTGGATCTGAGGAGCATCATCTGGTGTGCGGGGCGTACAAAGTCAGTCGCATCTGCATTGCGGCTTGGTCTTTCGGCGGTCCCCACAAGTTACGCCCCGTTGGCGCGACGCCAATTATTTAATCAATGCTTGGACATTTATCTCAACCAGACAGCTACAAGGTGAGGTCTTCCATGCGTCCGAATGTCGAGTGGAAGTTGTGCTGGGAAAATGAGCTGCAACTGGCCGACCATGTCGAACTCTCCGACTTTTTTCGAAAGACCTATGGACGGACTGGCGCCTTCAACGCGGAGCCATTCGAAGGCGGCCGCAGTTGGGCCGGCGCGAGGCCGGAATTCCGCGCAATCGGCTACGACGCGCATGGGGTAGCGGCTCACATCGGCATGCTGCGGCGCTTCATCAAAGTTGGCGAGGTCGACTTGATCGTCGCTGAATTGGGCCTGTACGCGGTTCGTCCGGATCTTGAAGGGCTCGGAATCGGTTTTTCGATGCGCGTGGCGTACCCCTG
>NZ_RZQY01000194.1:0-9276 GCF_003998575.1 Mesorhizobium sp. M7A.F.Ca.CA.001.10.2.1
CGGCAGCTGTTTGGCAAACTTCCGGATTCGCTTGTTACGAGCGCGCCGGAGGACGAGAAGCGGCAAGATAAACCCTATGACCAAAAAAATGATGAGCGACGCCAAGGCAGAGAAATTGAAGAGGACCGCCAGCAGCAACGCCATCGCCAATCCGACAAGCAAGAACGTCGCGGCGAAGGTCAACGGATTTCCGGTGATACCGGACTGGGTATAGAGCCTGTTCAACCAGACCAGTCCAAAAAGAAAGTCGCCGGAGTCCGTGAGGCCGCGTTCTCGCAGCAACCCTTGCAACGTTTGTTCGGCTGGAACGTCGCCAGCGAGCCGCTTCAGCCGGCGATTGACTGCTAGAGACCGGGAGCGGCGGCCGGCAAAGGAAAGATAGAGAGCTTCGCCTGCCAGAATGACCGAGGCTGCCGCCAGCATGTAGATGAAGTAGAGCAGAGCTTGACCCGTCAGCATCAGAGGGCAACCTGCGGGTTGAAGGCGTCCTTGGCAAAATAATGGCCAAGCGTCGCGGCCTCCGGAGCGAAGCGCGGACGGACACCGGTCGCGCGAAAGTCGCCGATGACCTTGCCCTCGGCTGTGACCTCACGGCGGACGAAATGGTAGATTTCCTGGAGCTGCACGACATTGCCTTCCATGCCGGTCAGTTCCGATATGGAGGTGACACGCCGGCCTCCATCCGAAAGACGCTGTGTCTGCACGATGATGTCGATGGCGGACGCGATCTGCGCCCGGATTGACTCATGCGTCATCGGCATGCCGGCCATGCCGACCATCTGCTCCAGCCGCGAGATCGCATCGCGCGGCGTGTTGGCATGGATTGTCGTCATCGAGCCTTCGTGGCCGGTGTTCATCGCCTGCAGCATGTCGAAGGCTTCCTCGCCGCGCACCTCACCGACGATGATGCGGTCCGGCCGCATGCGCAACGCGTTCTTCAGCAATTCGCGCTGGCGCACCTCCCCCCTACCCTCGACATTGGGCGGGCGCGTTTCGAGGCGGCCCACATGCGGCTGCTGCAATTGCAGTTCGGCCGCATCCTCGATGGTGATCAGCCGCTCTTTCGAGGGAATGTAACTCGACAATGCATTGAGCAAGGTGGTCTTGCCGCTGCCGGTGCCGCCCGAAACCAGGATCGATTTGCGCGCCTGCACGGCGATCCGCAGCAGTTCGATCATCGGCGGACGAATGGAGTTGAAAGCCATCAAACGTTCGAGCGAATAGGGATTCTTGGAGAACTTGCGGATCGACACCAGGGGGCCGTCGACCGAGATCGGTCGCACCGCGATATTGACGCGCGAACCGTCTTCCAGGCGTGCGTCGACCATGGGCGACGATTCATCGACACGCCTGCCGATAGCCGAAAC
This sequence comes from Mesorhizobium sp. M7A.F.Ca.CA.001.10.2.1, assembly GCF_003998575.1. NCBI lineage: Bacteria > Pseudomonadati > Pseudomonadota > Alphaproteobacteria > Hyphomicrobiales > Phyllobacteriaceae > Mesorhizobium > Mesorhizobium sp. M7A.F.Ca.CA.001.10.2.1. The sequence goes on from NZ_RZQY01000194.1 coordinate 1,368, forward strand.
GATCTTGTTGATGACGCGCAACAGATGCGCCTCGTCGCGGAAACGGATTGCCGTCTCTTCGATCATGCCACGCCGCTCAATGAAGACGCGCTTGTGGGTGTTGATCATGATGTCGGTAATCGAATCGTCCTTGAGCAGCGGTTCGATTGGCCCGAGACCCAGCATCTCGTCGGCGGTGTCGCTGGTCAGCTGATCAAGCTCGCGTGCGTTCAATGGCACCGCACGAGCGCGAACGAACTCGCGCACGATCGGACGGATCTCATTCAGGATCTCGTCCTTGGAAGCGCTTTCAAGAGCGGTCAGGTTGAACCGATCGATCAAATGGCGATGAAGCTCGACTTTGAGCGTCAGAAAATCATTGCCATGCGATTCAATATCAGCGGCTGGCGAAAGAGCCGGAGCAACAGGCTGCACCACCAGCTGATCGGTCTTTGACGCTACCTGCTGTTCGCTTGTCCCCTTGATGAACCGCCCCAGCATAGTCGCTTATACTCCCCTCAGTCCCTCATTAGCGGAAACTAACTGTTAACCACGGGAGGCACAAGCGCCCAGGTGGTAGGCGTGCCCTCAATACTTTCTACATAGTTAAGATCAGAAGCCTGTAATAACGCGCTTATTTGATACGGCTGCCGGTTCGTGGTCAGGGCGTCGGCCCTGCTTTCCAGGCTCTTTCGACTTTTGGGGGCAAACCGCCCGGAAGAGGCTGCTAAACCCTTAGATATAAAGGAATATGCATTTGCGCTAATGCTTCCACAATCTTGCCCCATCGGGGGCCAAATTGTGAACGAATGGTTAAAGTCCTTGAAAAATGAAAAGAATCAAGCTGTTGCGAAAATTCGGAACTGTGATCTTCTTGCCGAATCATGTACATGAAAGTTAAGGAACTCTTAATCTCGTTTGACTCTGCGTTTTCTCGGGACCTAGGATCGAGATGACGGGGGATGCTTGGGTATGGATTTCATCCTTTGCTCTGTCTCGTCGGGTTCCAACCTCCAAAGGGAGAAATTGACATGAACAAGCTCATGACGATGACCCGGCAGTTCCGCGACGATGAGAACGGCGCTGCCATGGTCGAATATTCTATTCTTATCGGCATCATTGCCGTTGCATCGATCCTGACTGTCATCGCCATCGGCGCCTGGGTAAACGCCAGGTTCCTCGGTCTCTGCACCGCCCTCGACGCGGGGGCTGGCACCTGCAACGCGGCTGCGGGCACCGGTTCCTGATCGCCTGACTACATTCAGGCCCGGATCGTTCGAGCCGGGCCTGAATCCGATCGCAGCGGGCGAATCCCGCATTGGGGCTGGGGCTTGGGACATGCGCGCCAACACAATTATCATGATCGTGCTCGCCGGGGTGTTCGGCGTCCTGGCGGTGGTGCTGGTCAATATCTGGCTTGCCGGCCAGCGAAGCGCCATGGCACAAACGGGTGTCGTACAAGGCAGCACGGTCGTGGTTGCGGCAGTGCCGCTGAAGTTCGGTGACGCTCTGAGCGCAGATAAACTGCGCGAAGTTGCCTGGCCTGCGGGCGCGGTTCCAGCCGGGGCATTCAAGTCAACGAAAGACCTGCTAGCTGGCGACGGTGCCAAGCAGGCATTGCAAGCGATCGGCATCAATGAGCCGATTCTTGCTACCAAGATTACCGGCCCCGGCCAGCGCGCCACGCTTTCGGCGGTGCTCGGCGAAGGCATGAAGGCCGTGTCCATCCGCGTCAACGACGTGCTCGGTGTGGCCGGCTTCGTTTTCCCGGGCGATCGAGTCGATATCCTACTCACCCGCACGGCGCGCGGCGATGATGGCACGGATAAGAGTTTCGTCGACGTGCTGCTGCAGAGCATGAAGGTGCTGGCCATCGACCAGGTGGCCGACGAAAGCAAGGACAGCCCGACGGTGGTGAAGTCCGTGACGCTGGAGGCCAGCACCAGGGACGCGCAAAAGCTGACGCTGGCGGCAGGCGCCGGCCAATTGTCGCTGGCGCTGCGTCAGGCCGCAGCCAGCAAGGGCGAGACGACAGAACGGGTGACGCTTTCTGACCTGACCGGCGAAACGCCGGCCGATGTCGCCGCCAGGCAGGCGGAGCTCGACAAGAGGGCAGCAGCGGAAGCGGCAGCAGCAGCCGAGCGCAAGCGCGCCGAGGACAAGATTGCCGGGTTGACCCAGGCCGTGGAAAAAGTGGGAAGCCGTCTCGACGAACTTGGCCGGGCCAAACCGGTTCCTATCGCGGCACCGGCGACCAAGGAAGTGGTCAAATACGTGCAGCCGGAGCCGCCGGCACGGGCTACGGTCGGCGTGTTCCGGGGTGTGAAGCTCGAGACATATGACGTACCGCGACAACAATAAAGCGCGGCGAAACGGATGCTGCCACCAGCAGCGAGTGGGGAGACGGGGATGCGGGGTTCTTGGTTAGGGATAGCGACGGCCGCGTTGTCGTGTTTGGCGGCGCTGTTGCTGTCGGGCCTGGCGGCCGGTGCGGCCGACCGCTTCATCGATGTCTCAACCCCTGCCGTGCACCGGATTTTCCTGCCGATGTCACAATCGGTAACGATCCAGGTGAGTGCCAATCTGGGCGATATCGTCGTCGGCGACGAGAAGATCGCCGATGCGCAGCCGATGACCGACCGCACGCTCTATGTCATCGGCAAGGGCGCCGGCACCACCACGGTCAATCTGTTTTCCACCGACAAGCGCTCGCTCGGCGCGCTCCAGATCGAGGTCGGTGTTGATGTCAGCGACATGGCGCAGGCGATCCGCCAGGTGGCGCCGAAGTCGCGCATCGAGGTCGGCTCGGTCAACGGCAGGGTCAGGCTTGGCGGTCATGTCAAGGACGGCGCCACGCTGGCGGCTATCCTGGCGGTTGCGCAGCAATATGGCCCCGACGCCGTCATCAACTCCGTCATCGTCGACGACAGCCAGCAGGTCAATTTAGAAGTGCGCGTGCTGGAAGCCAAGCGCAACACCGGCCGCGATCTCGGCGTGTCGATCAGGAGCACGAACGGCAGTGGCACGACCCGTACCGGCACCGGTGTTGCTGCCGTCGACGAGGACGGAGTGGTGCTCGGGCCGGGCGGTCTGCTCAGCGGCCTCCTGTCGACCTCCAGTCCCTTCGGAGCCCTGATCACGCGCGTCATCGACAGCAACATCAAGGTCGATCTGATCATCGAGGCGCTCGAGTCCAAAGGCGCGGTGCGCATGCTCGCGAACCCCAACCTCACCACTCTTTCCGGCGAGCAGGCCAGCTTCAACGCCGGCGGCGAAGTGCCTATCCGAACGCTCGACAAAGACGGCGAGATAAGCATCGAGTACAAGCAATTCGGCGTTAACCTGCTGTTCACGCCGGTCGTACTCGACGACGGCAAGATCCATATGAGGCTGGCGCCGGAAGTCAGCGACCTGACCGGCTTCACCACCGCCGGCGACCCGATCTTCACCAACCGCAAGCTGGCAACCGTCGTCGAACTTCGCGACGGCCAGAGTTTCGCCGTAGGCGGGCTTCTGTCGAGCAAGACCACCAAGCTCCAGGACCAGGTGCCGTGGCTCGGCCAGGTGCCTGTCATCGGAACGCTGTTTCGCAATTCGAGCAACCAGAAGGAAGAGACCGAGCTGGTCGTCATCGTCACGCCGCACATCGTGCGGCCGGTGAAGCCCGGCGAGCAGTTGGCGACGCCGTTCGACAAGACACGGCCCGCCAACGATCCCGAATTCTTCGTGCTCGGACAGCTTGAAGTGACCAAGGATATGGTCCGTAAATATGAACTGGGCGAAGGCGTAACCGGCCCCTATGGCCACATGCTCGACTTCAAATCGAAGGACAAGATGCTCTATGTCAAGAAATAGCGCCTTGATCCTCATCCTGGGCACCGGCCTGCTGTCGGGCTGTGCCACGGACTATCTGAACCACTATGATTCGGTGACCCTGGCTGCCGGCGACACGCAGAAGTTCAATTCGATGCTGCAAACGGTCGACCCGCTCAATCCGGCCTCCAACAACACCAGGATCGAGGGTGACGGTGCGCGCGCCGCCGGTGTTGCTCAGAACTACAGATTTCCACCACCACCGCCGCCGCCGCCGGCCATCACGGTCAATGTCGGCGGGTCGGGAGTGACGAACCAGTGAACTGAACAGGGATGCGGTTTCAGTGCGCCAGGCAAGACGACCGGCGTCAGGGGAGCAAAGAGTAAGGCCATGCTGCGGACCTTTCGCGCGTTCTGGCAGGACCAGAGGGGAATAGCGCTGATCCTCGTCAGCATTACCCTGCCGGCGATTATCGGGTTTTCGCTGCTCGCCATCGATATGAGCAGGGCGAACAATCTGCATAATGATCTGCAAAAGGGCGCCGATTCGTTCTCGCTTGCCGCTGCTGCCGAACTTGATGGCCGGCCTGATAGCATCACGCGGGCAGACCGCGCGCTGTCCACCTTGGTCTTCAACAGATATAATTTCTCGACAGGTGGTACCGGCCCGCAGGATTTGTTGGCAGCCGGCGTAACCAGGCGCTATCTGAGATCTATTCCGGCGACCGACAATCTTCCGATCACCGCAGCCAATGTCATCACCGACGAGGTCGCAGGCGCCGTGCAAGCTCGCTTCATCGAGGTCACAGTAACGCCCGTAGGGTTCGCAGCGATCTTCCCCGTCTCTTTTCTGTCGTCGAACGCCAACGGATCGTTCAACATCGGGGCAGTGTCGGTCGCCGGCTTCACCTCCAGCGTCTGCGATTTCACCCCGGTGTACATCTGCAATCCCTACGAGAATACGGCTGACAACCTCTTTGACGTCGCCGCCGACCCGGCGAAGCGCCGCCGCATGATTGAGCTGCGCCAGCAGGGCGGCAGTTCGGCGCAGAACTCGCCTGGAAACTACGGCTTCCTGCAACCGCCGAATGGATCTGGCGCAAACGCCATCAGGGATATGATCGCCATGACAAAATCGCAGGCATGTTACGATCAACGTGGCGTGCTGCTGCGCCCCGGCTTCCTTGCGACGGTTCGCGATGCATTGAATGTTCGCTTCGACGTCTACGATGGACCGATGAACGGCAATAGAAACGACCCTAATTTTGCGCCAGGTGAAAACGTGCGGAAGGGCTACAGGACCCAAGGTAACGCGTGCAATGCCGCTGAAGTCAGCCCGGCGCAGCCGACAAATTTCCAGGCCTTGCCACGCGACCCGGTAGTCAACGGACGCATCGGCGACGGGAATTGGGATTTCGACCAATATTGGAATACCAATTTCAACACCACGACAAACCCGGTAACCGTTCCAAAGCCAATCGGGGCAGATGGTATAAACCCTGCCAGCAATACAAATCAGCCGACCCGCTACAGCGCCTATCGCTACGAGATTTCGCAGGGCATCGTAAATCACCCTTCGAATGGTGGCGAGCTAGGCGCCCCAGCCTGTTCGTCAAACAGCGTTTCCGATCCGGACCGACGACTCCTCTACGGCGCCATCTTAAACTGTCAGGCACTGGTAGCCGCCGGGTTGATGTCAGGAGGCAACTCCTCAGAGCCGCTACCGGTCGAGGCCTTCGGCAGTTTCTTCATCACGGAACCTGTGGAGAGCGGCCCAGATCAGACCATTAGAGTCGAGCTTGTAGACATCACCGGGCGCGGCGGCCAAGGCACGCTCGACAATTTTCTTCGCGACGAAGCCCAGCTCTACCGGTGACGGCCATGATCGCAACGCTCTACCGCCATCTGCATAGATTTAGACGCGATCCAAGTGGGACGGCGCTTGTCGAGATGGCGCTGATCGCGCCACTGATGCTGATCCTGTCGGCGGGTGTCTTTGAATTCGGCAATCTGATCCACGAAAAGCTGCTGATGGAAGCCGGGCTTTCGGACGGTGCCCGCTTTGCGGCGCGCTGCAACAGTCAGTTGTACACCAATGCTGGATTGACGATCGACTGCGCCGACATTGCCACCAACATCGCGGTGTTCGGCAACGCGACCGGGACAGCACCCGCGCGCATCGCCGGCTGGCAGAAGGCGAATGTGACGATGACCATCGCCGCCTCAGGCTCTTGTCACGATGCCGTGGTCGCCGGCGTCACTCAATATCGGTCCACCACCGCACAGGTTTGCATCGTCAGGGCGGCGGGCACCTTCGGTTACAGCGGGGTCGGCATACTGTATTTGCTCGGTATCGGGCCGATCACCCTCAATGGCTTTCACGAGGAGCGGTTGATCCGGTTCTGATCATGATCAAGCGTTTCGCAAAATCAGAGGACGGCACGGCGACAGTGGAAATGGCCATTGTCTCGACCCTGCTGTTTGCCCTTGTCTTCGGCTTCGTCGATTTCGGCTATGCATTATATCAGTGGAACTCGGCCACCAAGGCCGTCCAGGCCGGTGCACGGCTAGCCTCAATCTCGGATCCGGTCGCGCCGCAGATTTCCACGGCTGGCCCGACTACGACACCGGGATCTCCCGTTGTCGCGAATTCTTTTGCCTATGTTTGCAATGGCGCAACCTCGACCTGCAGTTGCACAGGTGCCCATTGTGTTGCCGGCGTGTGGTCAGCAACAAATTTCAGCAGAATTTTTGCAGGTGACGACGGAATATGTGGCCCGGTGGCCGGCAGTCGTCCTGGCATGTGCGACTTCGACCCCTTGCTGCTGCCAGCCAATGTCGTCATCCGCTATTCGGCTACGGGACTTGGCTATCAGACGCGAGCCGCAGGAAACGTTCCTACTATTTCAGTCAGCCTCCAAAATGTGAACTTCCAGTTCTTCTTTTTGAGTTTTGCAAACATCACCATGCCCTCCATGCTGAGCACGGTCACGGGCGAAGATCTGAAGAGCACCGCGTCATGAATGCCATCAACACCAAGGTTACGCCGACCAAGCGCAAGCAGGTGGCGCTGTTTTCGTCGGACCCGAATTTCAAGCGCGATGTGGCGACGCGGCTCGATGCGCTGGCGATCTATGACGTCAGGGTTTCCGAGACGAGCGACTTCCTCAAGGGACCGCCGGCCGATACGCGCCCGGGCATCGTCATCCTCGATCTCGGCAATGGCGAGCTGCTCGGCAGGCCCGGCATCGTCGAGGCGCGCGCGCTGTGGGCCAGCGTGCCGCTGATCGCGGTTTCCGACGAGCTGAGCTCGGAGCAGACGCGCGTGCTGGTGCGCATGAACGCCTCGGACTGGCTGCACAAGCCGCTCGACGGCAAGGAGCTGCTCAATGCCGTGACCTTCCACGACACCGGCAACCAGGGAACGAAGAGCCGGATCATCACCTTCATCGGCGCCAGCGGCGGCGCCGGCGCCACGACGCTGGCGCTGTCGGCGGCCGAATTCCTGGCGTCGAAATCGGCTGAGCGCGCGGCGTCCACCTGTCTCGTCGACCTGGATTTCCAGAGCGCCAATTGCGGCGCCTATCTCAACTTGTTCAACCAGTTCGACCTTGCCGGCATCATCGGCCAGCCGGAACGGCTCGATGTCGAGTTGATGGACGTCATCAAGCTGTCGCGCCCGTCCGGCCTCACCCTCTACGCATTCGAGCGGCCGCAACTGCCGTTCGAGCCGCATGGCAGCGACTTCGTCTTCCGGCTGCTCGACCTCGTCGCCTACCGCTTCGACGATATCGTCATCGACCTGCCCAATCTCGAAACGCCCTGGCACAATTCCGTGCTGTCAACGAGCGACGAGATCTTCATCGTCTTCGAACTCAATGTCGCGTCGCTGCGGCAAGGCAAGCGGCTCTACAAGAAGATCCGCGAGCTGCGCGGCAATGCGGTCAGCATCACGCTGGTCGCCAACAAGCACAAGCGCAAATGGTTCGGGAACCATTTTTCGCGCAGCGAGCTCGAAAAGATCTTCAAGGCGCCGCACATCAAGTCGGTCGCGCTCGACAACGCGCTTCTGACCGATGCGCTGAACAGGGCCATTCCGCCTTCCGAAGTGGATGGG
>NZ_RZQY01000195.1:0-9273 GCF_003998575.1 Mesorhizobium sp. M7A.F.Ca.CA.001.10.2.1
CCTTGCGCGCGGCGGCTTCGATCTTGAGGTTCGTCAACCGGTCGCACTTCACCGAGAACCGGTAAAAGCTGTCGGCGCGCTCTTCGGGGTCACGGCGGGCAAGGCTGGCCATCACGCTGCCACCTTCCGGCGCGCCCGGTAGAGCGAGCTGATGCCTTCGTCGATCTCGCGAACCGCCGCCCGCTTTGCCGCGGCGATGTCGGAACGCCCGGCGACGACTGCCGCGAGCGATGTCACCGCCTCGCTGGTTTCCTTGTGCACGTCGGCCAGGTCATCGACCCCGACGGCTGCCGGCGGTTCCGGTTCAAGCGGCACGAGCGTGTAGCCGAGCATGTTGGCCAGCTCTTCCAGCATCATCGGCGCGCCGAGCTGCCGATCGAGTGCCACGATGACGGCGGCGTTGATGAAGTTCGGCTCCGAGCGGGAGCCGTATTTCGACAGCATGTCGGTCGGCACGCCCGCGACGTGCTGGAAGACGCCAGGTCCGCCGGCGAGCTTGATCAGCTGCTCGGTGCGCGCCTTGATCCGAATGCGATCTTCGGCCGTGGTCAGGAAAAGGGCAGGGTCGAGCTTGGACATGGCAGCTTCCGGACAAAGCAAAGCCGTCAAGGAATTTTTCTTGCGAAAAGATTCCGTGCAGGCAGGAAGGGGTTTGATTCAGTGTGCGGGCGTCAGTTCACGGAGGCCCGCAAGCAGATGCACTCATGGTCCGCCACCTCGAAATCGGTTTGCCGCCCGGCGCGCATGCGCGCCGGCGAGATCGTCATCCAGATCGGCCACCGCACGGGCCAACACCCCGGCGCCGATCATCGTGGCGTATTCGGTCAGCGCCAGGGCGACGGCGCGCGCGTTCGTGCAGCGCTCGTAGGCGGCGACCGCGCGCACCAGCACCATCACATGGTCGGGCAGCAGGATCGCGTTGCTGGAAAGATCAGGCGCGCCGGCCGAAGAGGCATCAACTGCCGGCGCGCTGTCCTGGCCGGCACGAACGCTAGCCGGACAGGAGGACCCGTCCTCCGAAGCACGCAGTGCGCAGGAGGATTCAGTGAAATGGGCAAAGGGGGCGCCGCCCAGGGAGGAGCCGGACGGCGCGGCTGCGGCTTGGGAGGCCAACGCAGCGGGGAATTCATAGTCGACGGCGCCAGCCTGGCGCGGCACGAGGCGTTCGGTGAAGCCGACACCGGCAAGCCGTGCGCCACGATCGGCAAGAGCAGGAGAGGCGAGGCGCTGGCTCATGCTGGCACCGCAATCTCGGGTGCACGATGATGGCCGACAGAAGCAAGCTGACCGAACCGACCATCATCTTCGACACGTTCTGCACAAGCGTCGATGTCGATGCGCACGAAGAGTTCGTCAGGCTGACAGGGTGCGATGAAGTACCGGTCGTCGGCTACGACGGCCCGGAACTGCGCATCGTCGCGCGCATGGTGCTGCCGCGCGAAACCGCGCGAGACCTGGCGGTTGATCTGCGAAGACAACTCGCGAAGCGGGAGCGCTGAAATCATGCCGCGTCCTCCGCTGCCGGGTTGGCGATCAACCGCTCGAGCAAACGCTTCACAGGGCGGCTCGGCTCGGAACCTGTCTCGATCCGGGAGACGGTGGCCTGGTCTACGCCGAGTTCATCCGCCAGCTGCTGCTGCGTCCACTTGCGACTGGCGCGCAGGGCCTTGACGGACTCTCCAGTGATCGGTGCGGCGATGTTCATGGCGCGCAGTTATGCGCAACGCATACTCACCTGTCAATGCCCTGCGCATAATGAAATTCCTCAGAGTGCATATCATGGCTGAAGAAATCCACGACAGACTGAAGGCTTCCCGACTCGCTGCCGGCTTCCGAAGCGTGCGCGAGGCGGCAACCTCGCTAGGCATCCCCTATCAGACCTATGCGTCGCACGAAAATGGCAATCGGGCGTTCGACAACCAGGCCGCAGCGCAATATGCGCGTCGGTTCAAGGTCTCGATCGACTGGCTTCTGACCGGCCGTGGCGAAGCGCCAGAGGCGATGCCGTCGCTGGTGCCGCTGATGGGCTACGTCGGCGCCGGCGCTGAGGTTGAGCCGGATTTCGAACAGGTCCCGGAAGAGGGCATGGAACAGATAGAGGTTCCTTTCCCCCTGCCAGCCGACATGATCGCGTTGCAAGTGCGGGGTGATTCGATGCTTCCGCAGTTTCGCAACGGCGTGATCATCATTGTCTATAGGGAACAGCGCAGGTCGACCGAAAGCTTCTTTGGTGAGGAAGCAGCCGTGCGCACGACTGACGGCCGCCGCTTCATCAAGACGATCCTGCGCGGCACCACCGGCGTCAACCTGATCTCGTGGAACGCACCCGCCATCGAGAATGTGCATCTTGCATGGGTCGGCGAAATTTTCACCTATTTCCCGGCGACGGCTATCCGGCGCATCGAAAAGCAGGGCGGCATCCAGGGGCAACTCAGATTGAGAGCTTAAGCCGAATTATGCTCTGTGTATAATTTCCTTTGACTTGATATTATGCAATGTGCATAGTCACCTCCACTCGCAATCCCGCGATGGAGGCATGGCGTGTCGCTATCTCATCCAGTTGCCGTCAACGACAGAGCCGAGGTCTTCCTCGAGGCTGCCTTTGACCATGGCCACGCCGGTGCCGTCGGCCGCGGCGACCTGGCAATAGGCCGCCATTGCGATTCCGACGTGTATCTTGGTACCGACCAGCGTCCATCGCGCCGTGACCACTTCGACAAACGCACCGTTGATTGCCCCGATACTGCTACGCCGGATATCTCGAATGATGCCGGCGTCCCTGGCCTGATCCAGAACCTGTTGGCCGTTCCAGCCCTTGCAAATGTCGGCGCCCGCGACCTTCGGCGCTTCCGCCTGGTTCCCGCCCTTGTGCAGGCCAACCCACACCAGCACGGCGAGAGCCGGAATAATGAACCATTTCGAGAGCGCCTTCTTTGCCGGCGCATCCGGAGGTCCGCGCGTCGCGTTGCCGGCGAAGTCATGCCGGCAGAACCGGCAGATGCGCGCGTCGCGCTGAACTGTTTCCGCGCACTCCGGGCAAGTCTTGGTGTCGCCCTCCATAGTTCCCCCCCACAGCATTTTCCCCAACGAGAAAGGATAGTCCTATGATCACCTTCCAGCAACCGCCCATCGGCTCGCTGTCCACTTCCCCCGCAGTCTTCACCCAAGGCATCGTCGAGCTGATGGCCGATAAGATGCTGGAAATGGGCATGAACGGCACGGCGGTCACCGCCGACAGCCTGGCCGAACATTCCAGCTTCACCCGCGCCCAGATCGAGGAACACGGCCACGAAGCGGCGGACCTCGCCAAGTCGCGCGCCGTCCACAGGCTGGACTGACGGCCATGCAAACCGTCGCCGAACGTCTGATCGCGGTGGCCGGCCAGTCCGCCGAGATGGAAGCGTGGATTTCCCGCCAGCTTATGGCCGGCCAGAAACCATCGCAGATCCTGGCCGAACTGGGGCAGGGCGGTTTCGACCGCGCCTGCGCCACCCTGGCCAACGTGCACACACGCCTCGCGCTGGCATCGGCCTTCACCTTCGCGCTGGCTTTCGTCAGCGTCGCCGTGGGGCTGCGCTGATGAAGCCCCGCGTGCGCTGCCCGAACTTTCCCGAATGCCGCTGCGGCGACGACTGCACCGACCGCAGCGACACCCGCATGCTGCGCCTGCTGTTCGGCCTCTTCATCACCGGCACCGCGCCATCGGCGCAGGGCTGATTTACGTGGGAATGCGCTCATGAACCAGTCCGTCACGCAGCCTTGGGTGCAAGGCATCAGCTTCATGCAGCAGACCGTGCTGCTCACCGCTATTCGCGGCCCTGACGGCATAGGCAAGTATCATCCGTGCAAGTTCATGCTGCGCTGGTTTCGCCGATGCGTCCTGCTCTCGGCGATGGACGGCCGGGCGCTGACCGACCCTGCCGAACGCAACGGCGGCTCGTTCACCGGCCCCAGCTACGAGGCAACGGTCAGGCCGGTATACAAGGAATGGTATGGGCCGATGGACAAGATCGTCGGTGACTATCTGCGCTCACTCGACGAGTTGCCGCACCATTTCCAGATGCACTTCCTGCATGCGGTTCAGATTGTCGGCTTCAAGCATCCCGACGAGGTAATCCGCAGCTGGTGGGCGCAGGTCTATCTGCGGCTGGTCAACGACCTGCATCTGCACCCGGAGAGCGAAGCCGAAATGGATCGCCGCCTCGGCGACAATCGAGCCCAATGGCTCGAACGCAACGACGCTGCGACGGTGGATTGAGATGGCTGACAAATCCGCCATCGAATGGACCGACGCGACGTGGAATCCTGTCGTCGGCTGCACCATCGTCTCGCCCGGCTGTACGCGTTGCTACGCCATGGGCATGGCCGCCCGTATCGAGGCGATGACGAAGGCGCTGCAGGCCAAGGGCCAGACCGGCGCGCCGCATTACAACGGCACGACGCGCAAGGTGAACGGCAACACCATCTGGACCGGCAAGCTGGCCATGGCGCCCAACCACATCGTCTTGGAGCCGCTGGCCTGGCGCGCCCCGCGCCGCATCTTCGTCAACTCCATGGGCGATCTCTTCCACGAGAACGTTCCCGACGACTGGATCGACAAGGTGTTCGCCGTCATGGCGCTGGCGCCGCATCACACCTTCCAGGTGCTGACCAAGCGCGCGAGGCGGATGCGGTCATACATAAGAAGTCTTCCAAACCGCGATGATATCGTCGGCAAAGCTGCGGCTCATCTATGGGGCGGCACGGATCCTGACGGGGTTTTCGATGCTGCAATGCATGCGGTGCGTATGCCGCTGCCGAACGTCTGGCTTGGCGTCTCCGCCGAGCGCCAGCAGGAAGCCGACGAGCGCATCCCGGATCTGCTGGCGACGCCGGCAGCAATCCGCTTCGTCTCCGCCGAGCCGTTGCTTGGGCCAATCGACTTTACGCGCATGCGCCCTCCGGTCGACAAGCAGGTGTATGGCTTCCCTAACCTCGACGCGCTGCGCGGGAGTTGGTTTGTCGATGGCCATAGGCCAGACGAAGAGATGCCAGACACCGGCGTCCGCCTCCACTGGATCATAGTCGGCGGCGAGAGCGGTCATAAGAGCCGCGCAATGCACCCGGCCTGGGCGCGGTCAATCCGCGAGCAGTGCGCAGCGGCCGGCGTGCCGTTTTTCTTCAAGCAGTGGGGAGAGTGGCGCCCATCGACGCCAGAGCTTGCTTACGGGAACCCGCGATCGGGGTGGCGCTGTCTAGCCGCGCACCCGCATCTGCCGCGTCCGCACGAACTCTATCCCGAGGCTGGCGCCGAATTCGTCGAACACGTCGGCAAGAAAGCCGCCGGCCGGTTGCTCGACGGCGTCGAGCACAACGCCATGCCCGAACTGCGGGAGGTACTGGCGCTATGAGCGTTTACGTCGACAACGCCAAACATCCATTCGGTCGTCTTCTCATGTGCCACATGTGGGCAGACACGCGCGCAGAACTGTTCGCCATGGCGGACCGCATCGGCGTCCAGCGCAAGTGGTTCCAGCGCCCGGCCGGGCTTGGCGTCGCCGGCATGGATGCAACGTGGGAGCATTTCGACATCGCTCAATCGAAGCGTGCTCTGGCCGTCGCAGCCGGCGCGATCGAGACAGATAAATATGGCCCGGTCGAGCACACCGCCCGGCTGAAAGGCGACCAGGTGAAGCTCGAGCAGATAGCGGAGCTTCGCGCCAAGGGCTTCGGTGCCGGCGCAAGGCCCGCTGATCCAAAGCAGGGAGCGCTGCTATGATCGAGCTTCCCGACCTCGCCATTTCCGTCCGCCAGCCATGGCCATGGGCGATGATGCACTGTGGCAAGGATATCGAAAACCGCGACTGGCCGACGAAGATCAGGGGCCGTGTCTGTCTGCATGCCGCCAAGGGCATGACGCGCGACGAGTACGAAGACTGCCTCGCCACAATCCATGAGATTAGTCTGACGCACCCTTTCAAGCCGGGCTTGATGCTGCCGGCATTCGAGGAACTGCCGCGGGGCGGCATCGTCGGAACGGTCGACATAGTCGATTGCGTCGCTGAAAGCGCCAGCCCGTGGTTCTTCGGTCGCTATGGATTTGTTCTGCGCAACGTCGAGCTGCTTGACGAGTTCATCCCCGTCAAAGGCGCCCTCGGCTTTTTCAGATGGCGTGACAACCTCAATGCCGTGCCGGTGTTAAAGGCAGCGCCAAGACAGGGGAGCCTGCTATGACACAGACTCATGCTCCACAACCGTCATCCGTCCGCTTCCCAGTGCAGCCGCGCCTGGTGCCGGCGATCAAGGCGGCGCGCTATCTGCACCTGACGCTGCCGGAATTCATGGAATTGCTGCCGGCGCTGCAGCATCAGGGTTTTCCACGGGCTTGCCCGATCACCGGCAATTACGACCTGGTGGCGATCGACGCATGGCAGGACAAGCGCTCTGGCCTTGCCGGATCAGGATCCGGCGCGCAGTCTAGCGCCGAAATCGCAAGAGCGAGGCTGGCGACCCTTGGCTAAGATCAAGCTGAAGCACTACGTCATCCGCAAGGGCAAGTACGGCTACTGGCTTCCGACGCCGAAGATGGTCGAGGCGGGCTTCGAATGCATCTCCTGCGGCACGGATGGGCCGGATGCATGGGCGATTGCCAGGCAATGGGAAGACCGCTGGCAGGAATTCCGCAAGGGCAGGGAGCCGCCGCGCCTGCATGTCTGGCCGAAGGATTCGATCGGCGACGCCTTTACCCGCTATCGTAAGATGGATGCCTGGAAGCGCAAGCCGCCGCGCACGCGTGAAGACTGGGAACGTGGCTGGACGTTCATCGAGCCGTACTTCGCCGACCTGCCGCCGGCCGACATCACGCTCGAGCTGCTCGACGACTGGTATGGCCGCCTGCTGCGCGTCAGGGGCGTCGACATCGCCTATCGCGCCATGAAGACGTGGCGGTCGCTCTACAACGTCATGGCCGGAATGAAGCTGTGCCCGCCCAAGGCCGACCCCTCGCAGGCGATCCGCCGCCAGACGCCGCCGCCGCGTCACCAGACGTGGACGGAAGGCGAAGTGGTGCGCATGGTCAAGGGCGCCTGGCGCGCCGGCTACCGCGGCCTCGCCTGCATCATCGCCGTCGCGTGGGACACCAGCTTCTCGCCGGTCGACGTGCGCACGCTGACCCCGGCGCAGGCGATGCAGACGGCGCAGGAATGGGGTTTTCTCATCGCGCGCACCAAGAGCGGCGAGGCGGCTTTCGGCACGCTGTCGCCGCGCACCCAGCGCCTGGTGCTGGCCTACATCGAATCGCTCGGCGTCACGCTGCTCGACGATGCGCCGATCTTCCGCTCGCGCGGCTTTGAACCGGGACCGAAGGGCGGCCGGCCGCGCGCCGGCGTGCCCTACACCAAGGACTCGCTCGTCGACGATTTCGCCGACCTGCGCAAACTGGTGTTCGGGGCTGGGGAAAAGCGCCGGCTCATGGACATGCGGCGTTCGGGCGCGGTCGAGGCCAACGCCGGCGGCGCATCGGTCGAGGCGATCTCGGCCAAGATGGGTAATTCGATCGATGAGAACAAGGCGCTGCAGAAGACCTATATGCCGGTCAACCTGGCAGCCGTCCGTTCCGCCGATGCCAGCCGCCGCGAAGGCAGGAAACTGCTTGGTCAGGAACGGAATGAATACAAAAAGTTGAAACTCTCCGGAAAATGAGAGTTGAAACTTTTCAAGGGGCGGTAGCTAACCCCTTGAAATAAATGGCGCGAGTGACGGGGCTCGAACCCGCGACCTCCGGCGTGACAGGCCGGCACTCTAACCAACTGAGCTACACCCGCGCATGGCGAACACGTGTCAGCCGTGTTCGTCGTTGGGGCGCTGGATAAGGGGTTCGCCACCGGGTGTCAAGCGTGACAGGACAGCATAACAGCAAACAGGAGAAGGTTTTTTGACAGCCGGCGTTTTGTTGGCAAAACCGGCATCCAACCAGGGCATCCTGCGCTCATTTGGCCTTGCGAAGCGGACCCTGACCGCTTAAAGGTCCGGCCCGGAGCGGGCGATTAGCTCAGTTGGTAGAGCGCTTCGTTTACACCGAAGATGTCGGCGGTTCGAGCCCGTCATCGCCCACCATTCCATTAGTCCATTCAAACTGTTGCCAAGACACGGAACCGAGTCGTTCGGTAGATGCTGCAATCACGGCGGCAACAGTCGAAAATCATTGCCCTCCGGCAGCAACTGCCCGCCATCGACGACGATGGTCGTGCCGGTGATGTAGCTGGCATCGTCGGAGGCGAGGAACAGGAAGGCGTTGGCGACGTCGCGCGGGCTGCCGAGGCGGCCGAGCGGAATGGAGTCCTCCATGTTCTTGATGTAAGCCGCGCCGCGATGCAGCTCGATGGCTTCGGTCAGGATGTTGCCGGGCTCGACACCGTTGACGGTGATGCCGTAGCCGGAGAATTCGAGCGCGGCGGCACGGATGAAGCCGTTGATGCCGGCCTTGCTGGCCGAATAGTGGCCGTGGCCGGGGCTGGTGACATGCGGGCCGGTGATGGAGGAGGTGTAGAGCATGCGGCCAAAGCCTTGCGCCTTCATCGGCACCAGGGCCGCGCGGCTGGCATTGAAGGTGCCGCGCAGATTGACCGCCATGACGCGGTCCCAGTCGTCGGCGCTGGTATTCTCGATCAGTTGCCAGGGATAGATGCCGGCATTCTGCACGATGATGTCGAGGCGGCCATGCTGCTTCAGCGCCAGCGCCACGGCGGCCTCGGCGTCGCTCATTTGCGAGATGTCGGTGCGGATGAAGGGGACGCCCAACTCGTCAGCGGTGGCTTGCCCGGCATCGGCCTCGGTGTCGGCGAGCACCAGCCTTGCGCCTTCCTCGGCAAAGCGTAGCGCGATGCCCTTGCCGATGCCGCGGGCGCTGCCGATGATCAGCGCTACCTTGCCTTGTAACCGATTGGTCATGCGAGCCGTCCTGTCATGCGAGTCTTTGGCGAATGGTTTGCTTGAAGGCGTCGAGCAGCACGGCCGCCAGCACCAGCAGGCCGTGGATCACCTGGGTAAAATTGGCCGGCAGGCCCATCAAATTGATCGCCGTGTTGATGGCCGAGAGCAGCAGCACGCCGGCATAGACGCCGGGCAGGGTGCCGACGCCGCCTTTGAGGCTGACGCCGCCGATGACGACCGCGGCGAAGGCGTTGAACAGCAGGCCGACGCCGAGATTGGCGGTGGCGCCCGACGTGCGGATCGCCAGCAGCCAGCCGGCAAGGCCGGCAATCGCGCCGGCAAGCACGAAGGCGATGATGAGAT
>NZ_RZQY01000196.1:0-9242 GCF_003998575.1 Mesorhizobium sp. M7A.F.Ca.CA.001.10.2.1
GATATGGACCATGCCGCGCGGATCATCGAGCGTCTCGGAATAGACCGGCATGCGGGAATGGCCGGATTGTTCGAAAGTGCCCAGGAGATCGCCGAGCGTCGTCGTGATTTCGACCCCCTGAATGTCGGCGCGCGGTACCATGACGTCCTCGACGCGCACTTCGCGCAGCCGCAGGATGTTGTTGAGCATGGCGCGTTCGCCGGGCGAGAAGGCGCCGGCATCGCTCGTCGTCTCGGCAAGCGCGCCGGCAATTTCCTCACGCAGGCTGGTTCCGTTGCGTTGCCGAAACAAGCCCAGAACGCGGTCGAACAGGGAGGGACCGGCAGGCAACGTCTCGCTGGCAGCGCTGCCAGCAGCAGAGGTACTGCTAGCGCCAGAGGTACTGTTAGCACCAGAGGTACTGTTAGCACCAGAGGTAACGGTACTCGGACTTGATCCCTCTTCCGACGTATCGGAAGCCTTGGTCGCACTGCCGGCGTCGGGGCGGGCGGCAGTTTCTGGTTTGTCGTTCATCGTCGTCCGGTCAATTGATCAGATGTAGTTACGCGTAGGGGTCGGGAATGGCAAGCCTTGCAAGCGCCGTGCGTTCGACGGCTTCCATCGCCTCGGCTTCAGTGTCGGTCTCGTGATCGTAACCCAGCAAATGCAGCAGGCCGTGGATGACGAGATGGGTGATATGGTTCTCGACAGGCTTGTCTTCCAGTGCCGCTTCACGCGCGACCGTCTCGGCGGCGAGCACGATGTCGCCCAGCATCGGCGGCAACGGTCCGCCTTGCACAAACGGAAAAGCCGGGAAAGACAAGACATTGGTCGGCTTGTCCTTGCCGCGCCAGCCGGCGTTGAGACCCCGGACATGGGCGTCGTCGGTAAAAACGAGGCTGAGTTCGGAACGGCCCGCCACGCCGGTTTCGGCAAAAGCCGCCTTGACGGCGCGATCGACCAGCCGCGTCAGGCTTGCCTCGTCGGGCCAGTTGCCCGCCTCAACCGATATGTCGATGTCGACGGGAACATTCCCGTCGCCGGATGTTATGTCCTCAGGCATGAAGCCGCATCGTCAACATCAATTCTCGGCGCCGAGGCCGCGCGCCAGCTTGGCGTCCCGGTCGTAGGCCCTGACGATTTCCGCCACCAGCGGATGGCGGACCACATCGCCGTCGTTGAAGCGCACGGTGACCGCGCCCGCCACGCCGTCCAGCACCCGCAAGGCTTCGACCAGTCCCGATTTGGTGTTCGAGGGAAGGTCGATCTGGGTCGGATCGCCGGTGACGATCATGCGCGAATTTTCGCCCAGACGCGTCAGGAACATCTTCATCTGCATCGGCGTGGTGTTCTGCGCCTCGTCGAGGATGACGGCGGCATGCGCCAGCGTGCGGCCGCGCATGAAGGCGAGCGGCGCGATCTCGATCACTTCGGCGGCAATGGCGCGCTCGACTTTGTCGGCGGGCATCATGTCGTAGAGCGCGTCATAGAGCGGCCGCAGATAGGGATCGACCTTCTCCTTCATGTCGCCGGGCAGGAAGCCCAGCCGTTCGCCGGCCTCGACCGCAGGCCGAGAGAGAATGATGCGCTCGACCATGCCGCGCTCGAGCAGCATCGCCGCATGGGCCACCGCCAGATAGGTCTTGCCGGTGCCGGCCGGGCCGATGCCGAACACCAGTTCCGACCGTTCCAGCGCCCGCATATAGGCGTCCTGGTTGAGTGAACGGGCATAGATCGTCTTCTTGCGGGTGGCGATCTGGGCGGCGGAAACCTTGCCCTTGCGCTCCAGCGTCGGCAGGGTCAGCTGATCGTCGGCGGCGATCGCCATGCGCACGGCGCCGTCGACGTCGGACTGGCCGATATCGACGCCTTTCTGGAGAATGCCGTAGAGGTTGTCCAGGGCGCGGCGCGCCTGCTCGGCGGCCGACGCCGAACCCTTGATGGTCAGCTGGTTGCCGCGTGAGCGGATGTCGACGCCAAGCTTCTGCTCCAGCCTGGCGAGGTTTTCGTCGAACTGACCATAAAGGGCGCTGGCAAGCTTGTTGTTGTCGAAAGTCAGAACGATGTGCGCCATGTCAGAAGCCCCAGATGCCGGTACCGGGGGCAGGTTCTTCAGCTCTGCTGCGCTCAACCGTCTCTCCTCATCTGCCGAGACCCTCAGGCCAATTCGGCGAACAGGCTGTTGTAGCCCGTCTTCGTGATTCGCACCTGGATAATGTCACCGATTTCGCCGGCCTTTTCATCAACAATAACCGGCTGCAGCCAAGGCGAGCGGCCAACCTTCTGGCCGGCCTGACGGCCGGGCTTCTCGATCAGCGTGTCGATGGTGGTTCCGACGAGGCTCAAACCAAAATCCTGCTGCTGCTTCACAAGCAGAGCCTGTAGTCTCTGCAAGCGCTCGTCCTTGACCATTTCCGGCACATGGTCGGCCATTTCGGCGCCCGGCGTGCCCGGACGCGGCGAATATTTGAACGAAAAGGCCGAGGCGTAATTGACCTGGCGCACCAGCTCCATGGTCGCCTCGAAATCCGCCTCGGTCTCGCCGGGAAAGCCGACGATGAAGTCGCCGGAGAGCGCGATGTCAGGCCGCGCGGTACGGATGCGGTCGAGCAGCGCCAGATAATCCCTGGCCGTGTGCCGGCGATTCATCGCCTTGAGGATGCGGTCGGAGCCGGATTGCACCGGCAGATGCAGATAGGGCATCAACGCCGGCAGATCGCGATGGGCCGCTATCAGTTCGTCATCCATGTCGCGCGGGTGGCTGGTGGTGTAGCGCAACCGCGCCAGCCCGGGGATTTCGGCCAGCCTGAACAGCAGGCGGCCAAGGCCCCACTCCTGACCGCTCCCGCCCTGGCCATGCCAGGCATTGACGTTCTGGCCGAGCAGCGTCACTTCGCGCACGCCGGCTTCGGCCAGGCGCTCAGCCTCCGCGACAATCTGCGCCACCGGCCGGGAGACTTCGGAGCCCCTTGTGTAGGGCACAACGCAGAAGGTGCAGAACTTGTCGCAGCCTTCCTGCACGGTGAGGAAGGCGGTGACGCCGCGCTTGATGACCTCGGCGCGCCTGGGCTGCGGCAGGTGCTCGAACTTGTCTTCGATGGCGTAGTCGGTCTCGACGATCTTTTCGCCGCCGCGCACCCGCGCCAGCACGTCCGGGAGCCGGTGATAGGTCTGCGGACCGATGACCAGGTCGACGGCCGACGAACGGCGGATGATCTCGGCGCCTTCAGCCTGCGCCACGCAGCCGGCGACGCCGACCAGCATCTCACGGCCGGCCAGGGCACGCTCGGCTTTCATGGCGCGGATACGGCCGAGCTCGGAATAGACCTTTTCGGCCGCCTTCTCCCTGATATGACAGGTGTTCAGCAGCACCAGGTCGGCCTCGCCAATGGCATCGGTCGCGGAATAGCCGTCGGCAGCCAGCGCATCGGCCATACGCTGTGAATCATAGACATTCATCTGGCAGCCATAGGTCTTGATGAAGACTTTTCTCGCTGCCGCGGGAAGCACCGCCGGCTGTCCAGCCGTAGTGCCGATGTCGTCGCTTTCTATCGTGTTCAAGTCCATAAGGCGGCTTCTAACGCCTTTCCGTGACAAAAAACAGACGATTCTCGGCCCGCGCCAGCAAGAGCGTGCCGGAGCTACCGGCTCGGCCGCGGGTCGGCAAGCGCCGCCTGCATCATCTCACGCACCTGGCTTTCCATCAGTTTCGACGTCTCCTTGCGGTTCGAACCCTTGGAGAAGGCGATTGCCTCGCCGAAATGCACCTCGACGTCGAGCGCGCCCTCAGCGAGCAGAACCTTGAGATGCGGCATCAAATCCTCATCGCCGATCCAGGCGGCAAGCGGGCGATGCCGGCGGCCGAGCGGCACGCCGTGCAGACGCGTATAGGCGATCGCCACCGGCTGGATGAACACCTGTTCCGCCGCGCCTTCGGAAATCGCCATCGAGGCGGCGCCGAACAGCGTGCTCTTGAACGGCAGGACCATATTGCCGTCGCCGGTCGAGCCCTCGGCAAACAGCACCATCGCATCGCCCTTGGCCATGCGGCTGGCAATCTCGCTTGCCTGGTCGCCCGACGAACGCTTGCGCTCGCGCTCGATGAACACGGTGCGCTGCAGCTTCGACAGCATGCCGATCAGCGGCCAGCCTTCCATATCCGCCCTGGCGATGAACTTTACGTCGGCAAAAGAGCCGAGCACCATGATGTCGGTCCAGGAGATGTGATTGGACGCCACCAGCAGCGGGCGCTTGTCGGACAGCGCTCCCTTGACATGGATGCGCATGCCGAGCGCCCTGACGATCAGCCTGTGCCAGACCTTGAGGATGAAGGTTTCCGGCCACCAGCCGGTCTTCATCGACAGTATCTGTAGCGGCACGAGGACCAGCGAACCGGCGACAACGAGGCCCAGCGCCAGGAAAATCCTGATTTTCTTGATCATCGCCCCATCCCGGCCGTCTCGCTAGCGAAGATCGCGGCGCATGACAAGCGCGCCGGTCGGTCCGTGTTCGGCCGATCTGTAGTAATTCGGCCGCTTGCCGACCTCGCGGAAGCCCAGCCGACGATAAAGCGCGATCGCCGCGACATTGGTCTCGTCGACCTCGAGGAACAGCGCTTCGGCGCGCTGCGCGTGCAGTTCGCGCAACACCGCGTCCATCAATTGCCAGCCCAGCCCCTGGCGACGATGCGATCGCGCCACCGCGACGGTCAGGATCTCGCCCTCGCCTGCCGCAAGCCTCGCCAGCACGAAGCCGGCGGGCGGCTTGGAGCCCTGTCCGGTTTCGCGCGCGGCATAGCCGAACACGGTGTCCTGTTCGAGCAGGGCGGCGAATTCGCCATCGGTCCAGGGGCGGACAAAGTCCTCGCGATGCAGCAGCGAGACCGCCGGACTGTCGGCGATCCTCAGCGGCTCGAGCGCGTAGTCCCGGCGGCGTGGTTGGAGAAAAGGTATGCGCATTTATCTTTCTTGCCTTGATAGAATAAAGCCAGCCTGCGGCTTGGCGTCGGCGCCGCGTATATAGAGTGGTTTCGGCCGTTCGCCCGCGCCCTTGGCGGCAGCCAGGCGGGCGTAGGTGACAATGTCGGCGGTGGCTGTCCGAGGGCCGACATCAAATTCGCGCCCGGCCGATGCGCTGATGAGCGCTGCCGCGGTGCCGGCAAGCACCGGAGACGTTTCCTTCGCCATAGCCACCACGTCAGCCAGCGTGGCCGCGGCCGGACCGTAAGTCAAGACTAACCTTTCGTCGTAAAAGGCCGCGTGGATCTCTTCACGGCCGGCATCGAGCGCCGCCAGCACGGCGCGACCGGGAAATGCCGCTGCTGCTTCGACGGCCAGCGCCTCCAGTGTCGTCACCCCTATTGCCGGTATCTTCAGCGCCAGCGCCAGGCCACGCGCGGTCGAGACGCCGACGCGCAGACCGGTGAAAGAACCGGGGCCGACAGAGACGGCGATGGCGCCAAGACCTGCATAGTCGGTTGCGCTTGCCTCCAGCGCTTCGGCGATGACCGCCATCAGTTGCTCGGCATGGCCCTTGCCGAGATCGAGCACCTGACGGCCAAGCTCCTGCTTCGCCGTCGCGTCATAGACGCAAGCGGCGCAGAGATTGGCGGCACAGTCGATGGCAAGCAATTTCATGAGGCAACCGGTTCGAAAAACAATTCCCTGTGCCCGCCACGGCCCGCCACCGCAAGGGGATAGTGCATAATTCGTTAAGCGGCTTCGCTTGTAGCCTATGCGGCCTGTTCGATACGCAGCATGTGGTTGTCCCAGACATAGTCCGGTTCGGAGCGTGTCGCACCGCTGCCCTCGACGATCTCGCCGGCGCCGGTGGTGGCCATGAAGCCGGTTCCATCGGGCGCCACGCCGCAGACCTCGACCAATGCGCTGTTCGCAACGACCCGGCCGCTGGCCGCATCGATCACGACGAGCGAGTTGCCTTCCGGCGAGGAAACGGCGACGGTTCCGGCAGCCCAATTGGCGGCTACCGAGCCTATGTAGTTGCGGAAGCCGGACAAAACGTCCTGCGGCATGTCCAGCAACTGCAGCTCCTTGCCGCGCGCGGCGCGACCGACCAGCAACGGTCGATCGGTGCCCGGCCCCCTGTACTGGCAGCCGAACCAGACGCTTCCGGACCGATCGGTGTCCATGTGGCGGATCGACAGCTGATGCAGTGCGGCCGGCAATTCGTGCTTCTCGATAAGATCGCCGGTGACGCGGTCTATCAGCACATAGGACGGCTTCATGGTTGCAATGTTGAGCTCGGCGCGGCCGTAATCCGGATGGGTCTCGATGCCGCCATTGGCAACCGCGATCGTCCTGCCATCGCCCAGGAGCAGAAGCTCGTGCGGACCCATGCCATAGGTCGGGAATTCGCCGACACGGCTGAATTTGGCCCGCGCATCGTAGACGCCGACGACGCCGGCGGCGTTGTCGAAGTCGTTTTCGGTGGCATAGAGCAGCGCACCGTCGGCCGAGAACACGCCATGGCCGAAGAAATGCCGGCCGGCGATGCTGGCGATGGTCAGCGGCGCGTCACGGCCCGAGTGATCGAAAACCACGGCGAAGGTGCCGGGCTGACGCGCGAAGACCACCGAGCGTTTCGATATGGGATCGAAGGTGACATCGTGGCCGCGATCGGGCAGGTCGATCGCATGCAGGACCTTGCCGGCCTCGGACAGGACGGCAGCGCCAAAGCTGCCGTCGCGTTTGACGAAAGCCGTGGCGAAGACGGCGTCGGCCACAAGCGTGGTTGCCCAGGCCGAGGGCGTCATCGTCGCCATGAAGCCAACGCCTGCAGCTCTCAGGAAATCGCGGCGATCTATCAGAGGGGTTTTCAAGGATCAATCTCTCTTCTTGAGCATGATCTTTTCCGAAAACCGGCTTCCACTTTTCGGGATCATGCTCAGTCCCCATCCAGCGAGGAGAAGCCTGCGGTCAGTCCGAATTCGGCGGTCAACCTGGTGCCAATCAAGGCCGAGAGGCTGGAGGTGATCAGCGCGAAATGATCGAGCTTGTCACGCAGCGCCGGATCGGCAAGCGCCTTGTCGATTGGACCGCTGACCGCCTTGGCGGTGGCGACACCGTTGACCAGCTGGATGTGGATCGATTCGGCCATCCAGCGCGCATCGGTCTGCAGGGCATCGCCCAGCTTCGAGGCCTGGAACAGCGTATCGATGCCGGAGAGATTGCCGGCCAGTGACGCGGTGGTGTTTTGCGAGCGCCAGTAGATTGCCTGTTTCGGCTTGTCCGCATCCGGCTTGCCGCCGAAAAACCCTTTCAGGCGCACGTCGCGCACCATTTCGAGCTCATTGATGAAGACGCCGACCAGTTCCGTCACCGCTTCGTTGCCGTCGCGGTAAAGTGGGTTCTGCGGCCCCGGATTGGCCCAAAGCGCTGCAAAGCCGTCCGGCTTGTTCCAGGCGGCGCTGACCTCACCGGCCATGGCTTCGATGTTGCCGGCAACCGCCGCGCCATATGCGCAGCGGTAGGGATCATCCTTGCCGGCAAGTGCATCGGCGCCGTCGCCGTAAAGAACGAATTCGAGCGCGCCCAGCCCCTGCATGGCAACGCTCTTGCCGGCCAGTTGTGCCGGATCGGTCGCGGTCGGATCCTTGTCGGACAGCGCCGCCTGTACCTGTTTCAGGCCGATGCTCTTGCGATCCGGCCAGAACAGCATGCGCTCCAGCCGGTTGTTCTCCTTGATCGGTCCGAAGCCGATGATTTCGGCTGACGACCAGGCATAGACGGTGGCGGAGAATTCGGCGCGTGCGGCATCGAGTTCTCCTTGCGAGGGCGTGACGCACAGCTCGCGCATGGATCCGGTCAAGGCTTCCGCATGCTCGTGCAGGCCGGCATAGGCCGGGCGGACGAAGCCATCGATCGCGCGCTGGATGATATCGGAGGCTTTGACCGCCGCCGACGCAGGGACAACGCCCAGCAGGGCCAGCGGAAGAACGAGAAACAATGCAGAACGCTTGAACATCACAGTGACTCCAGGAATTTGAGCAGCGCGTCACGCTCAGTCGCACTGGCGGCGGCAAAGCGGTCGCGCGCTTTCTGCGCCTCGCCGCCATGCCACAGAATCGCCTCGGTCAGGCTGCGCGCGCGCCCGTCATGCAGGAAGAAGGAATTGCCGTTGACCGTCCCGGTCAGGCCGATGCCCCACAGTGGCGGCGTGCGCCATTCATTGCCCGTTGCATCTCCCACGGCTTGGCCATCGGCCAGATCAGGCCCCATGTCGTGCAGCAGGAAGTCGGAATAAGGCCAGATCAACTGGAAGGCCTGCGCCTTGTTGGGCGTATCGCGGCGCGTGACGAATTTCGGCGTGTGGCAGGCAATGCAGCCGATCTCGTAGAATGTTTTTTTGCCCGCGAGCACGTCGGGCCGGTCGAGGTCGCGGCGCGACGGCACGGCCAGGTTCTGCGAATAGAAGGTGACGAGATCCATCACCGGCGGCGGCGCTTCGACCGGGCCAAGACGCTGCTGCACGCCGTTCGGCATGTCGAGGCATTTTGCCTCCGCAGCAGTGCAATCGCCCCAATGCTTCGGCTCTTCGGGCGTCGAGATGCCGATGTCGCCGGCAAAAGCGTCCGCCGCCTGCTGGCGGATCGACGCGGTCTGTGCCTTCCAGCCGAAACGGCCAAGCGTCAGTTTTCCGTTCAGGCTATCGCGCACGATGTTCGGCCTGCCGGAAATGCCGTCGCGGTCCCTGTCGTCCGGATCGGCGTGGGCGAGAATATCAGCCGGCGCGATCTGTTCGATCAGGCCCAAGCCGATCATCGGCGGGGTCAGGCGCGGCGACAGCGTGGTGCGTGGGTCAAGCGGCCCGTAGCCAAGGCCGTCAACCGAATAGCTCGGCTTGCGCAAGGAGATCACAGTGCGGTCCGTCAGCTCTACCTTACGTTCTTGGTAGTCGATATGCATCCTGCCTTCACCGGGCAGGCCGGGTACGGCGAGCTCCTGCAATTGCCTGCCGTAGACCGGGTCGGGGAAGTTGAGCACCTCGTGGTCGGCAAGCGCCGCCTTCTCTTCCGCGCTGCTGGCGTCACGGGCCAGCCGCAGGAACATCGACGTGGTGCCGACGTCGCCTTGCGGCGGGCGGCCGCGGCCATCCTTCAGATGGCAGTTCTGGCAGGCACGTTCGTTGAACAGCGGGCCGAGCCCGTCCGACGCCTGCGTCGAGGATGGCGACGAGACCCAGTTCTTGCGGAAAAGGGCATTGCCGAGCTTGAAGTCGCCCTCTTCCTCGAAGGTGATGTTGGC
>NZ_RZQY01000197.1:0-9228 GCF_003998575.1 Mesorhizobium sp. M7A.F.Ca.CA.001.10.2.1
TTGGTTAGCAGAGCTATCAATTCCGCCGGCTCTTCTGCCTTCAACCGGAAGGTGTTGATCAGAATGACGCGGCGCTGTTGTTTCGGCATCACGAAGCCCTTCCTTCCACGTGCGGCTGTGCGTCTTCAGAACCTGAGGCCGCCGCAGCTTGCAGCACGGCTTGCAGTTCCTGGTCGAGACGCTGCGCGACGACGTCAACCAGCGGGTCGCCGAACTGGCGGAAAACGGCGGCGGGCCGGTCGTACTCGAACGCCGAGCCTTCTCCGTCCTCTCGCAACAGGACGCGGATGGGTGCGTAAATCCCGGCGGAAAGCTGGTGGCGGGTCATCTTCGAGGCCGTAAGCGGGTTGCCAATGTCATACTGGATGGAGCGCCGCTTCTGGCCTGCGATCGCCAACAGCGCGCCATGGTCCCGGAAGCCGAAAATCGACAGGTTCGCCGAAGCTTCGAGCTCGCGCAAAGCGCGCTCGGCCTCGCCGTATCGCAGTAGTGTGAATATCCCATCGTCGATCCGCGGGACGAGGCTCTCAAGCCTGGCCTTCGTCTCGGTGAAGGGATTGGCGGATCGGATGGTGATGTGCTCGTTTGTGAACGGGCGTGTCTCGACCGTGGGGGTGGCCATTGGCTGTCTCCAAATGATGAGGGGCGGGATTTCGAGAGCGATTAGAAGGTTATTGACTTGCCCTGAGGACCTTCTCCACCCGCGCCGCGAGACCAAGGAGCGCGCGATCCTCGCTTTCTGGCCCGTCGAGCTCGAGGCCGATCGGGAGGCCATGGCTGTCAAGGCCGATCGGCAGGCTGAGCCCGGGTAGTCCAGCAGCGCTGGCGGGAATGGTGTTGTTGGCCAATGCCCGGAAATCAACCGCCTGGCCGCCCACGGTGAATTGCATCTGGCGCTCAACCCTCGGTGCCGTGCAGGGCGTCGTCGGGAAGATCAGCGCGTGGGCACCATGCCGCGTGAAAATCTCGCTCATGCGTTCCTTCACCGCCAGGCGGTCGGCAGTCAGGGCGTGATAAGCCTGCTCACTCAGGTAGCCCGGCGCGCCGGGTATGACGAAGTGGTCCCAGGCGTCCTTGACGCCTGCGCGCAGACCCACGTGCAGATCCTTGAAGGCGACGGGGATCGCGTGTCGCTCCAGGAAGTCGCTCAGCGAGGCCTTGGTCTCGCGGAAGAAGAGGCTCCACGTGGTCCGAAGGGCCAGCGCCTGGAAGTCCCCACCGAGATCGATCTCGACGATTTCGGCCCCCGCCTCGGCGAGGCGCAGGAGCGTGTTGCGGAACCGCGCCTCGACCTCGGGGTCCACTGGGTTCAGGTACTGGCGCGGCGCAAAGGCGAAACGGGTCCCCTTGAGATCGGCGCGAGAGTCCAGCTCCGCCGCCGGCGCACCGGTGACGACCTGATCGATCAGGACGCAATCCTCGACGCTTCGGGCGAAGACCCCCGTCGTATCGAGTGTGTGAGAGATCGGCGCGACCCCTGCGCGCGGCCAGCGGCGGGTTGTCGGCTTGAACCCCACGACGCCGCATAGGGAGGCGGGGACGCGGATTGACCCGATCGTGTCCCCGCCCAGCGTCGCCGGAGCGAGGCCGGCGGCGACCGCCGCCGCCGAACCGCTCGACGAACCGCCGGTTACATGGTCGGGCGCATGCGGGTTTCCGACCTGGCCATAAGGGCCGTTGTCGCCTGTCAAACCATAGGAAAGTTCGACCAGGTTGGTCTTCCCAAGCACGATCGCGCCCGCCGCCTTGAGCGTCGCAATGGCGTCCGCGTCCTCAGTTGGCTGGAAGTCTCTGAGCGAACCGACTCCCAGCGTCGTGCGCAAGCCGGCCGTGAGATAGCTGTCCTTGATGCCGAGGGGAACACCGAGCAGCGGCGCGTTCACGCCCTTGGCGCGGGCCTTGTCGGCTTCGCGGGCTGCGGAGAGGGCGCCAGGCTCGTCCAGGGTGATGAAAGCTCTCAGGCCCTCTTTCCGCCGCGCCTTGGCGAGAAGGGCAGAAACATAGTTTTCGGCGCTGATCTCGCCCCGGCGAATGGCTTCCGCCGCGCCCGACACGCCCAGCCGTGTGAGTTCTACCGCTTCTGGCACATTGGCATCGATGGCTCTGGTCTGCTGGTTCAGCATGAGCCTCTCCTCTCATTAGTAATCAGTTAGATGTTGCATGACATCTATTTGGATGTCATATAACATCTAACCTGTCAAGGCTCGTTCGTGAGCGGTAGCGAGGAAGCGTCGTTGAGGAAGTCAAACAAGGAAGCCGCTGAAACCCGGCGCGCCATCGTCACCGCGGCCGCAGACTGCATCCGGCGCACGGGCATCGCCGGGGCCAGTCTCTCGGACGTTATGGCTGCCGCCGGCCTCACCCACGGCGGCTTCTACAAGCATTTTCGCAACAGGGAGCAGCTGATAGCCGAGGCGCTCGTCGCTGCGGGCAACGCATCTGCGGACATGCTCGGGAAGGTCCGGGCAGAAAAGGGGCGGAACGCTGCGTTGGACCGCTACCTGTCCCCTGAGCATCGCGATGCGGGTACGCCTACCTGTCCAATGGCGGCGTTGGGGAGCGAAGCTGCCCGGTCCTCAGGTAAGACGCGGGCGGCGGCGGTGGCTGTCGTCGAAGAGATGATCGACGCGCTGGTCGAAGATCGATTTTCTGGGGAGGCCCGCGGCGAAGCCATGGTGGACTACGCCACCATGATCGGCGCAATGACCTTGGCCCGAATCGCGTCGGGGACGCCACTATCGGAGGAAATCCTTGAACGTGCAAGGAAGCGCCTGCGTCGATAGGCGCGCCCCGTCTGGACAGCGCCGTGACCGGCCCACTCGCGGCCTGCGGGCTGAACGTCCGTTACGGAAGACGGCCGCCCCAGCGTCGGTGCAGGACGGCCGGTTACGGCGCCGATAGCGATCCGAGCCGCAGGAGCTAGGCCGGCAGCCTTTGTTTCCAGCATAGCCCCGATAAGGGTCGCTTCGGCCAATTTCGGGGGCACCAGTTGGTCGTGTGTCCGCATTCTCGTTACACGGCCGTTCCATCATAGTTCCTTTCAGGTTGCGAGGGGGGCGGCGGCGGATGTCCGTGCCGTCTGCTGTGTTTTCAGGGTGGAATCAAACGGCCTCGGTCGCGGCGGCTTGCCGGACAAGCGCCGCGATCACCTCCACAAGAGGTGTCTTGCCTTTGACGCTGTTCTGTCCGTTATCTTTGAAGTCGATCCAGCCTTCGTTGAAGCCGTCGAGCATGCGCATGCGCGGCTGTGGGTTACGCGTACCCTGGGCACGGAACAGGCCCTCCCAGCTTTCCCGCGGGACGATCTCCACCCGCACCGGATGCCCGAGTGCCGACGCGAAGGCATTGGCGAGATCGTTGGGCGAGACCCGCGACGGGCCTTCAAGTTCCACGACCCGCTTGCCGGTCCACCCCTCGCGGATCAGATCGGCGGCAAGCCGGCCGATATCCTGCGTCGCCACCATGGCGAAGGTCTTGTCAGCCGGCTGGAGGAAGCTGTGCAGCACGCCTTCGTCGCGGGCCGGCGCGACGTCCCAGGCCGCATTTTCCATGAACCAGCCGGGCCGCAGGAAGGTGACGGGAAAATCGAGCTCGCCGAGGGCTTCTTCCAGCATCGCCCGTTGGCTCAACAGATTGTCCACTTCCCCGTCGGCGCCGATGGTGGAGAGGCAGACGACCCTTTCCGGGCGCGCAGCAAGGAGAGCGGTCGTCAGCACCTCATTCTGCTTGGCCGCTTCCGGATAGCCGGGCGCAGGGTCGAATTCCGACGGCGGCAGAATGAAAACGCCAGTGGCGCCCTTGAAGGCGGCAGCAAGCTGGGCGGCGGCGCCCATCTCGGCGAAGGCGATTTCACACCCGCGCTTGCGCCAGATTTCCGCCTTGGCGGGATCGCGCAGCACCGCACGGACCGGTTCTCCGGCTTCGATCAGGGCTTTCGCCAGCGCGCCGCCGACCTTGCCAGTTATTCCTGTAATCGCATACATGATATGTCTCCTTGTGTTGAAATCGGGATGGATCAGGCGAGGCCGTCGTAGAGGCCGCGCTCGAATGTGCCGTAGAGCTTCACGACCTTTTGGTCGTAGAAGGGCAGGAGCTGGGTGAAGATGGCGCCGGTCACCTTCCTGACCGGGTCGAGCCAGAAATAGCAGTTGAGCAGGCCGGCCCAGGAAATGCTGCCTGCCGACCGACCGTTCGGACCGGGCAGCGTGTTGATGTCGAACGAATATCCCCACTTGTGGGGCTCGTCGGGAAACTGGTCGAAGCTCTGCGAATAGGCAGGCTGGGCAGTCCTCATGGCATGGACGTCGAGGTCGCCGATCTGGTTGCGCATCATCGACGCGACCGTTTCCGGCTTCAGCACCCGTACGCCTTTATGAGTGCCTCCGTTCAGCAGCATCCGCAGGAAGGCCATGTAGTCGCGCGGCGTACTGAAGCCGCCGCCGCCGCCCATGAAGAATTCCGGCCGCTGGGGCATTTCGAAGGGCGCGGGCGTCAGGCCGCCGTCTTCGCGACGGTTGTGGAAGGTGGCGACCCTGGCCTTCTGCTTGCTTCCGATCAGGAAGCCTGAATCGGTCATGCCGAGCGGGGCGAAGATGTTCTCGCGGAAATAGACTTCCAGAGACTGGTCGCTGACCGCCTCAACCAGCTTTCCGACCCAGTCCATGCTAATGCCGTATTGCCAGCGTTCGCCGGGATCGAATTCGAGCGGTGCCAGAAAGGCGCCGTTCTTGCACGTGGCGATGTCCGGCATGCCGGTGACGTTCTCGTAGCGGGTTAGTGCATCGCTCCAGATCGAATAGGTATAGCCGGAGGTGTGTGTGAGCAGGTGACGCACCTTGATGGCCAGCTTGGCCGGGCGCAGGCGCGGCTGGCCGTGGCCGTCGAAGCCCTCCAGCACCATCGGATTGGCGAGTTCCGGCAGATATTTCGCCGCATCGTCCTCGGGATTGATCCTGCCCTGCTCGATTAGCTGCATGCAGGCCGTGGCGGTGAAGGCCTTCGTCATGGACAACAGCCAAAATACCGTATCAGCGCGCATCGTTGCTCCGGTGGCCGTACTGGCCTTTCCGAAGGTTCCTTCGTAGATCATGCTGTCTGGTCCTGCCGCGGTGGCAACGACGCCGGCGACGATCCCGTCGCGCACCGCCTGTTCCATGGCCATGTTGATGGACTTGAAGTTGCCGGACCGCGCTTGCCGGTTGGCCGCCAGTGCGTGAACCGGCGTGTTCACCGCGGCGGCGCCCGCCGCCAGCAAAAGGCCGCCACGCGCCAACAGGCTTCTGCGTGAGATCGCATTCATGGATGAATTCCTTCTCGCAAGGTCGGAGACTTCCGCGGTCCGGTGTGCCGCCGGCGCCGTCCCGGCGCTCAAAAATCATCTATGGGAAGCGACGCGATGATTCACGCGCAATAAGATCAAAGATAAGATGACTCAAAATCATCATGATGGGCTATTAACGATCATCGACCTTGCAACGGAGTTAGGGCATGAGTTTCGACACGCGGCTGCTGACCGGGGTCGGTGTTTTCGGGGCGGTGATGGAAGCGGGCAATTTCGTGCGGGCCGCGGATGTTCTCGGTCTCACGCCATCGGGGGTCAGCCGTGCGGTGGCGAGGCTCGAACAACGTGTCGGTGTCAGGTTGTTCGACCGCAATCCGCGCGAGGTCGCGCTGACGGAGGAGGGCGCGCGCTTCCATGCCCGGATAATGCCGCTGCTGGCCGGACTGGAGGAGGCGGCCTCCGAAGCCGCCGGTTCGGCGGCATTCGTGGGCGGGCGGCTCAGGGTATCGATCGATCCCTGGTTCGCGCGAATGGTGCTGGCGCCGAGGATCGGTGAATTCCTGGCACGCTACCCCGCACTGTCGCTCGATCTGACCACCAGCAACTATCGCGAAGAGTTGATGAGCGGCGCGGATGTCGCCGTGCGCTTCGGTCCGCCGGACGAATCCTCGCTGATCGCGCGCAAACTGCTGGACGTCCCGGTGCTTACCTGTGCCGCCCCAAGCTATCTCGACCGTCACGGCATTCCAGCCACGCCCCACGACCTGATGCACCACGATTGCATCCTATTCCGCGACCCGCAGACCGGGCGGCCGTTCACCTGGGAATTCCGAGGGGATAACGGGGCCATCGAGATCAAGGCGTCGGGGCGGTTGGTCTTGGACGATCCCTCCGCCGCCGTCGCGGCCGGTCTCGCGGGGCAAGGCATATTCCAGAGCCTTGCCATCGGCCTGGACGAGTGGCTTGAGAGCGGGGCGCTCGCGACGATCCTGGCGGAATGGTCAGACGAGCAGTTTCCGCTTTACGCCTATCATCCGTCACGCCACATGCCGCCTGCAAAAGTGCGCGCTTTTCTGGATTTTGTTCAACGGATCGCGGCGGAGTAGCGCGGGGCATTCTTGCCGCACGGCCCTAGCTGCCGCCGGAAAAAATGCTTGCTGCCTCGCATGATGGTGTTCCATATCGGTCATATGAGCCGACGGGGAGCCGGTCACCATCGGTCGAGCGGCCGAAATGCAATCGACGCCTCAGCCGCTGGATATCATCGCCTGGTCGGGCCGCTTGAAATTCGGAATTGGCTCTTATCTGCTTTTTCGTGATGACTTGCCAAAATCTTTAGCCGACAGACCACATGCCAACGGAAGTCCAAAGTCTCCCGTACCCAGCCACGTCAGCCTTTGGTCCTGATCTCATCTGACGCCAGGATGTCTGTGATTCACCGGATGCCCGGCGCGCCTTACCGCGTAAGTCTGCCTTCTTGGCCTCGCTTTCCAGAACCTGCCAGTCTCCTTCCGGCCCCAAACCCGACATTTAGAGATGGCCTGAGGGAGAACCGCTTTTGGTGCAACTTTGACCTTGTCGGCATCCGAGTTCGTGCAGCTGAACCCAGGTCGCTCTGGATCCTACGGGCGTCATGTGGTGGGACAAAAACATTGAAAAACATTGGAACAGATTTGAATGCTGCGCGGTCCCACCGACCTCTAACCGCTTGATTTGATTTATTTTCCAAACATCCTCCGGGCCCACCATTATCTTATTTATCAATAAGGTATCGTGTTTTATTTGCCTCGGTTAGCCAAATCAGGTTGACGAATCCGTCGATCTCCTTGAATTCATTGATTTATAATGGGCTCCCGAGGACTGCCGATCAAACTGCTTTACAACACGGGGCGGCGCGAAAGGAATCGAACTGCCCGCAATGCGCTCGTTCCATCCGTTTCGGGCGGGTGCAGTCCTTCGGCGCGATAGCGGGCTAACTCTCAGCAAATATGTGCGCCGTGCTCCCGGGCTGACCGAGCCTCCAGATGCGGGCTATGCAGCGACGCATCTCGTCAGCGGTGGCCCCGCCTCGAAATTCGGCAAGACGTATGGCCTTGGCTTCCAGTTCCTGTTTCGAAAGGGTGTTGCCGGGATCTCCCTTGGGCTCGTCGACGCGGGCATTGAATTTGCGGCCGTCAACCGTCGTGACGCTCACCTTGCCGACCCACTGCTTGGGATAAAGGGTGTCGACCTCGGCGTCGAGTTCCATCCGCACCTTCGCGCGGAAGCGTGCGACGCGGGCGTCGGCAAGCGCGTGGTGTTCGAACGCGTCGAGGTCGGCGACGCCGTGAACAGCGATCAGCCCCAAAACCGTGCCCATGGAGAACTTCGCCTGGGTGGACGGTTTGCGGAGTGACCACCGCGCCCAGGACATCGATGGCTCCCTGATGGACATGGGTCACCACGCCGGTGATGTCGTCCGGACCGAGCCCTTCGCGGCGCATGAGAGACTGCAGCGCGTCGGCGGCCGGATGAGTGTGCCGGCAGGCTGCGTGCCATTTGAAGGAGGTCTCCTCGGTTGCCCAACGGCTGCCGAGCCCGTCCGTCAGGCGGGCCGGATCGGCGTCGCTGGACATGCCGGCAGCCATTCCTTGCTGGCCTTCGAGGATCCGCGCGGCGCCCTTGAAGCCATCGCGCGCCAGATAGGCAGCGAACAGACCGTTGGCGGCCGCTCGCGCGGTATGGAGTTGCTTGGAATCGGCAGCGTCACGCAGAAATTCCCAGAGACCTGCCGCCTGCGTACCGGCCGAGCCGACAGCATGGTTGAGCCCGGCTGCGTCCAACCCGATCAACCTGCCGACCGCCGCGGCTGCTGCCACTGCGCCAGCCGTGCCGGTGGTGTGGAATATCTCGTAGTGCGAGCGTCCGAGGAATTCTCCCACTCGAATGCCCACTTCATAGCCGGCGATGCAGGCAGTCAGGACTTCGCGGCCGGTCTTCTCCTCAGCCTCCGCAACCGCCAAAACGGCCGGAAAGATCACCGCCGCCGGGTGAAAGACCGAGCCGTTGTGAACGTCGTCCTGTTCCACGACATGGGAGGCCGCCGCATTGACCATCGCTGCGAAGTAGGGGCTTGTGCGCCGCCGCGTCGGGATGATGGTGCTTGGGCCGTCCGCCGGCCCCATGGCACGCGCAAAACCGTCGATCATCTCGACCTGGTGCGCGCCCTTGCCGGCCAGCGCCGAGCCGAGCCAGTCGATCATCAATCCTTGCGCGAAATGAACGACGCGCGGCGGGATCTGTTCGAAGTCGAGTTCGGCAATGAAGGCGCAGAGCCTGGCGGTTGGCCAATCGGCGGTGTCCAGGCTCATCCGTTGCTCCTCCCCTGCATGCCCTTTAGACCAAAGCGGCCCGGCGCAGGACCTGCCTTGCGCGCTCGATGACCGGCCGATCCACCATTTCGCCGTTCACCTGGCTAGCTTCGCCGGACGAGGCTGCGCCGACGATGTCTCGTGCCCATGTGATGTCATTATCGCTCGGGCGAAAGCCACTGCGAATCGGCTCGATCTGCCTCGGGTGGATGGCCATCTTGCCGCCAAAACCCATCTTCATGGCGTGGCGGGCGTCATCCTCGGTGATTTCGGGACTGTTCAGGTCGGTCGTTACGCCGTCAATCGGCGCGGCCCGGCCAGCGGCGCGCGAACGCCAGACGATTTCGTTACGAGCCGCAAGCAGGATCAGCCGATCATGCGCGCAACCGAGATCGAGCGAGAAGTCGACCGAGCCGAAGGCGACGGCAACGACGTTGGGCATGGCCAATATGTCCGGCAAGTTGGCGAGACCGACGGCGCTCTCGACCAGCGCGATGACGGAAACGCTGCGTGCCATGTGCCTGGCCATATCGGCAATGTCTTCCGGACGTTCGGCCTTGGGCAGCATGACGGAGACGCCGTCAAGGCGCCGCACGG
>NZ_RZQY01000198.1:0-9221 GCF_003998575.1 Mesorhizobium sp. M7A.F.Ca.CA.001.10.2.1
GCAAAATAATTGCCTTTGACGTAGGTGCCATCTGGGATTTTGCCGCCATGCCCGCCCGCAAGGCTCCGGGCAACGAGATGGGCTGACAATCCGGCCGCATTGATGACCAGATTTGCGGCGATCCGATAGCCTTCCATATCGCCGCCAAACTGGAGCTCGCAGCCCGTTTCGGCGACGTTGCCGCCGAGAACCGGCGCGCGAAACGCAAAGGTGGCACCGGCATTCTCGGCATCGCCCTGTAGCCCCAGCATCAGCGCGCGGCTGTCGACGATCCCCGTGCTTGGGGACAAAAGCGCGCCGGCAACCTCCAGTTCAGGTTCAAGCCGTTCCACATCCGCGCGGCTGAGCATCTCCAGGTCCGCAACACCATTGTCCGCAGCCTTGGTCCGGATCCCCTCCAGGATCGGCAATTCCGCGTCGCTGGTAGCGACGATCAGCTTGCCGATGCGTTGGTGCGGAATCCCGCGCGCTTCGCAATAGCGGTAAAGCGCGTTCTTTCCTTCGACGCATAGCTGCGCTTTCAGGCT
Organism: Mesorhizobium sp. M7A.F.Ca.CA.001.10.2.1; assembly: GCF_003998575.1. Lineage (NCBI taxonomy): Bacteria > Pseudomonadati > Pseudomonadota > Alphaproteobacteria > Hyphomicrobiales > Phyllobacteriaceae > Mesorhizobium > Mesorhizobium sp. M7A.F.Ca.CA.001.10.2.1. The sequence continues at coordinate 528 of NZ_RZQY01000198.1, forward strand.
GCCCTTAGGGTAGTAGATGCCGGCATGGATGACCTCGCTGTTGCGGCTCGACGTGCCCAGCCCGGGGCTGTCCTCGGCCTCCACGACAAGAACTTCGCGTCCCTCGAGCGCCAGCCGCCGCGCAATCGCCAGACCGACGACGCCGGCGCCGATGACGATGCAATCGACTTTCTCGTCGGGGACCCCCATCGTCATTCGCCAGCCCCTGGGGCACAATGCAGGACGTGCAAGCAGGCCTCACCAGAATTCCGGCCCGCCGAAAGCACCACAAGCATGAGATGTCACTCCATCGGCCGTTTTCTGTCCGAGCGTGCAACGAAATAAAGCACCGCGATTGCGGCAAATACCATAATGTTGATGATCGACGAAAGCGCATAGAGCTCCGGCTTGACACCATAGCGCAGTGCGCCCCAGGCGACCGATGGCATGGTAGGCGTGGCGCCGGGTAGAACGAGATATTTCCGGCCATTGAGCGACAGCACGAAGGCTACGATCAGGCTGCCAAATAAACCTGACCATGCAGGAATGCGTCATCGCCTTCGATTATCGAGGTACGCCGAACAAGCTGGTCGCGGATTTCATTTCGGTGGTAAACCGCGTCTCCCAAGGCCACGATAGCCAAGTTGCGATGTAGTGGCGCGCCATGTTTGTCGTGTCCATGTCTTCGGAATACGCATGCGGTTCGGCTTCGATCCGGCTCGGCCCGGCGGCGCGCATGCAGGGTCAGTATGACCGCAGCCTCGCCGCTCCAGGAACGCATTCGCAATCAGCTTCGGGCTCAGTTCTTCGAGCGAATTCAAGTCGGTGAGCGGATCAACGAGGCGGAGATCGCGGCGACCCTTGGCGTCTCGCGTACACCTGTGCGTCACGCTCTGGTGCAATTGCAGGGTGAAGGGGTCGTAACTTACGAGCCCAACCGCGGCTCGATTGCTCGAAGCGATCCAGCCGGGCGCTCGCCGAGATCAGGTGGGGTCGCTTTCTCTCGACGAGAAAGTGATGCGCGACATGGCACTCGGTGTCCTGGATGGGATCATCAGCGAGCGGGCACTGCTGGCGCGCTACAATGCGACGCCGGGCGCGCTGACCTCGACGTTGCGCCGGCTGATGCGCGACCAACTCGCCGAACCGTCTCCCGAAGGCCGACATCGAAAGGCTGCTGCGCGAGATCAACGGCGAGGCGGATGAGCGGGACGATCAAGCCGCTTGAATTCGACGGCGCGTGCCCGCCGCAGCCCAGCTGCAAAGGCGCCGGTTCAATGTTTGATTGACTGAACCGCTCCAACTCACTGTTTTTGCGCGGCTACTGAAGGAAGGCCGCTGCACGCCTTTCCTGGAGTTGCGCTACAGAAATTATCCCCGGCCCAGGATCATCTCCGCTGCCCGGTGCCCGATCATCATGCTGGGGGCATTGGTGTTGCCGCCGATCAGCTTCGGCATCACGGACGCATCCGCGACCCGCAAGCCACTGATGCCGCGCACCTTGAGCGTTGCCGGGTCGACGACGGCCATCGCATCGGTCCCCATCTTGCACGTCCCCACCGGATGATAGACGGTGAGCGCTTCGGCACGCAGATAGGCGAGGATCTCGTCATCGCTGCGAACATCCTTGCCCGGCAGCATCTCCGTCCCCCTGATCGGGTCGAACTCGGATGCGGCAAAGATTTGACGCGCGATCTTGATGCCTTCGACCAACACCCTGGCATCCTCGTCGTTCGAGAAGAAGCGATGATCGATCAGCACATCCCGGTTCGATGCCTGGCCTGACAGTTTGAGTTCGCCGACGCTTTTGGGCCTGAGCACGCAGGTGTGCATTGCGTAGCCATGGCCGTACTCCACCAGCCTGCCGCGATGGCTGCGATAGCCGGGCACGAAATGGAACTGGATGTCGGGAATGCCGTTCGCATACTTCGTCCGGGCAAAGCCGCCGGCTTCGACGTAGTTGGTGGTGAGCATGCCCTTGCGGCCGGCAAAATACCGGAAGGGCGCAGCCAGCACGCGGGGCAGGTTGGGCAGCGACAGGCCGAGCGTCTTCGTGCTCGAGGAGCGGACCGTGATCATGCCGTCGATATGGTCCTGAAGGTTCTTGCCCACGCCCGGCAGATCGACAACCGGCTTTATACCGATCGCCTGCAGCTCGGCGGCTGCGCCGATGCCGGACGCCAGCAAGATCTTCGGTGAATTGATCGCCCCGGCCGAAAGCACGATTTCGCGGCGGGCCGACAGCGTCTTCTGCTCGCCCTTGTACCGCACCCGTACCCCTGTCGCGCGTTCCTCGGCTATATCGAGGTCGATCACTTCGCATTCGCTGAGGATTGTGAGATTCTTGCGATCGAGCACCGGGCGCATGAAGGCGGTGAAACTGCTGAAGCGCTGGCCGCGATCCTGGGTGACATTGTAGATGCCGAGGCCGAACTGGCTTTCGGCATTGAAGTCGCTGTTGGCCGGAAGACCGGCATTGTTGCCGGCCTTGACGAACATCGACGACAGCACATTCGGATCGCGCGGCTTGTCGACCAGCAGTTCCCCGCCTGTACCGTGGTAGTGCGGGTCCTGGCCAAGCAGGTTGCGCTCGAGCTTCTTGAAGACGGGAAGCACGTCGCTGAATGCCCAGCCTGCGCAGCCGAGTCGCGACCACTCGTCATAGTCCTGCGCGGCGCCCCTGATGTAGACCATCGAGTTGATGGAACTGGAGCCGCCCAGCGCCTTGCCGCGATTGACCGGAATCCTGCGGCCGTTGAGGTTGGGCTGAGGCACGCCGACATAGCAGTAGTCATAGTTCGGATTGCCGTAGAGCGAGAGGATGCCGGCAGGCACCTTGACCCGCAGGCCGCTGTCGCTGCCGCCGGCTTCGATCAGGCACACTTTGTGGGACGGGTTGGCGCTCAGGCGATTGGCAAGGACACAACCGGCCGAGCCTGCGCCGATGACGATGTAGTCGTAGTCAAGATTTTCGGTCTGCATGGCCAGCCCCTTTGAGAATGGAGATGCCGGGGCGGCGCGCGCCCCGGCTGAGCGGCTCATTGCAGAAGCTGCGTCCAGACCTTGGTGACGAGTTCCTGCGCCGCCGGCGAGCAGGCCTGGCCCATCTTGACGGGAACGGTCGGGAACAGCTCCGGAGCGTTCTCCTTGTTGTAGAGCGCCTTGCTCTCGTCGATCTTCACCGGCGAAGAGTGGCCGTAATAATTGTACTGCGCCGTCGCGTTGTCGATCTGGGTCATGAAATCGATGAACTTCTTGGCGTTCTCGATATTGGTCGCGCCCTTCGGCACGACATAGGAATCCAGCCAGCCGACCAGACCTTCTTTCGGCATCGCGTATTCGACATTGGCCTTGTCGTTGCGGCGAAGCCTCATGGTGTTGCCGTCCCACCAGAAATGGGCGGCAACCTCGCCGCTGCCGATGCGGTTTTCGATGTTGTCGCTGGAATAGGCCGCCACGAATGGCTTCTGCGCCAGCAAGAGGTCGAGCACGCGCTTCATCTCCTGCGGGTCTTCGCTGCAATATTTGATGCCGAGATAGTTTTCCGCTGCCGGAATGACTTCGTCGGGCTGCGCCAGGCTGGCGATCTTGCCGCGCAGCTCCGCCGGTGGCTCGAAATAGGTCTTCCAGCTGTCGACCGGGCCTTTGTAGAGGTCGCGGTTGACGGTGTAGCCGGCATTGCCGAAGGCGAGCGGGATCGAATGATTGCCTGTCGCATCCCACCACGGTTTCTGCCAGTCCGGCAGGACTTGGCTGTAGGCCGCCATCGAACTGGCGCCGAAATCCTCAAGCAGCCCGCTATCGATCATGATCTTCACGAAGTGCTGCGAAGGCGTGACGATGTCGTAGCCCGACGAGCCGGCCTGCAGCTTGGTGAGCAGGTCCTCGTTGGATGAGAAGGCGTCGACCGTGACCTTTATGCCGGTTTCCTTCTCGAATTTCGTGACCATCTCGGGCGAGATGGAATCCGCCCATGCGTAGATGGCCAGGCTGCCCTCGGCGAGAGCGGGCACGCTAAAGGCGAGGCTCATGGCACCGGCCATGGTGAGCGCTGCAATTTTAGTCGTCATGTCATTCCCCTGTTTGTTGTTCTCCCAGGGGCGACGATAACAAACTGCCGGGTTCGATAAATTCGATTTGCCCGACGCCTTGATTAGGAAAAACTACGCCGCTGCTACTGCCGTCGCTGAAGCAGGAAGGCCACGGTCGCCAGCACCACCGAAACAATCATGATCAAGGTCGAGATTGCGTTGAGCTGCGGCGACACGCCCTGCTTGATCAGCGAGAAAATGTAGACCGGCAGCGTGGTGGCGCCGCCGGAATTCAACAGGTTGCTGGTGATGAAATCATCCATCGAGATGACGAAGGCGAGCATGGCGCCGGCGAACACACCCGGCAGGATGAGCGGCAGCGTGACGCGACGAAAGGCGACCCAACCGGTTGCATAGAGATCGCGGGCGGCTTCCTCCAGATCGAAGTCCATTCCCTGCAGGCGGGCGCGTATCGGCAGGAAGGCGAACGGGATGCAGAAGGTGGTGTGGGCGATCATCAGCTTCACCATTCCGTTGGCGAGCCCGATCTCGGAGAAGAGGATCAGGACGGCGACAGCAACGACGATTTCGGGCAGGAGCAGCGGCAGGTTCACCACCGCTTCGGAGATGCGGCGGAACCGGACATCGCGGCCGCGCACCAGCACCAATGCCGCCATCAACGCGACAAGGGTCGAGGCGACTGTGGCGACCGTGGCGACGAGCAGGGAGGTCTTCACCGCTGTCATCAGGTTGGCGTTGGACAGAGCGGTGGCGTACCAGTGCAATGAGAAGCCGCCCCAATTGGAGACGATCCGGTTCGCATTGAAAGAGTAGAACACCACGACGGCGATGGGCAAATAGAGATAGGCGAAGAAGATCGCGCTGAAGAGACCGAAGCCCGGATAGCGCCTGACATCATCGTCCGCGTTCATGCCGCACGCTCCATGCCTTCGGTGCGCATCGAGCGCAGACCCTGGAAAATCAGGAAGACCATGACCGCGGCCATCAGCACGATGGCGATGGCGGCGCCGAGCGGCCAGTTGCGGGCGCCACCGAACTGTAGCTGGATGAGATTGCCCATCATCATGGTCTTGCCGCCGCCGAGCAGGGTCGGCTCCAGGACCGCGCCGAGGCTTGGAACGAACACCAGGATCGCGCCGGCGATCATGCCGGGCCGGGTGAGGGGCAGGATAACGCGGCGCAATGTGGTGACGCGGTTGCCATAGAGATCATGCGACGCCTCGATGAGCGCAGGGTCGAGTTTCTCGATCGAGGCGAAGATCGGCAGGATCATCAGCGGCAGGTAGCCATAGACGATGCCGAGCAGCACCGCGCCCGGCGTGTTGATCAGCCTGATATCCTCGAAACCGATATAGGACAGCAGAGCCGGGATGCCGCGCCCGCCCAGGATATACATCCAGGCATAGGTCCGCATCAAAAGGCTGGTCCAGAACGGAATGACGACTAGCGCCAGCAGGATCAGCCGCCAGCGCTGCGGTGCGCGCAGAGCAAGATAATAAGCAACGGGATAAGCGACGAGCAGACAGGCGAGCGCCCCTATCGGCGCCAGCACCATCGTGTTCCAGAAGGCAGCCGCCCGCGCCGGAAGATTGGCATATTGCGCGAAGGTGAAAGCCGCTTGATAGCCGCCTTCCGGCGCCCGTTCGCCGACGCTGAACACCGCGATGGCAATGAATGGCAGCACCAGAAACACCACCAGCCACGCGGTCGCCGGACCGAGCAGCATGGCGGTCGTGAGGTTGTGACGAAATCTATTGCCGCGCATTGAAAACCGCCCCGATACCGGCGGACATATGCCCGCCGGTCAATTGTCCGCGCCAGACCGCCCCTCAGGCCGACTTGAAGCGCGCCATCAGCTCTGCGCGGCCGGGATCTGTCAGCGTTGCCGCCGCGCCGAATTCCAGCGGCGTCAACAGGTCGGCCGCCGGATAGAGGATCGGATTGTCGAGCACTTCCTTGGGCAGCAGCTTGTTGACCCGCGCATCGGTCGACGGCGCACCATTGGCCAGATGCTCCTTCACCGCCACCTGCGGGTTCATCAGGTAGTTGAGCAGGGCGTAGCCGGCCGGCTTGTTCGGCGCATCTTTCGGAATGGCGTAGAAATCGGTCCAGATCTCGCCGCCTTCCTTGCCCAGCACATAGGCGATCTCGGGAATGTCGCGATGCAACTGCGCGCCATCGTTCGTCCAGCACATCGTCATCCAGGCGTCGCCGGCGCGCATGCCCGGCTGGTAGTCGGAGGAGACCGCGAACAGATGCGGCTTGACCTTGAGCAGCAGTTCCTCCGCCTTGGCGAGCTCGTCTTGCTTCAACGAGTTGAACGAATAGCCGTAATATTTCAGCGCATTGCCGATCGTGGTCAGCTGGTAGTCGTGCACCATGGTGCGGCTGTCGCCTTCGGCCATGGCGGTATCCCAGAACTCCTTCCAGGTGGTCATCGGCTTGGTCAGCTTCTTCGTGTTGACGGCAAAGCCGGTGGTGCCCCAGTTCTTCGGCACCGCATAGGTCACCGCATCGATCGTGCCTTCCCCAGTGAAGCGGGGATCTTGCTGCGAGCCGTCGAAATTCGGCAGCTTCGCCATCTCCAGCGGCTCGATGATGCCGAGTTTCTTGTAGGTGGAAATCGTGTAGTTGGTCGGCACGAACAGGCTCCAGCCCGAGGCTCCGGCCTGCAGCTTGGCCAGCATCTCCTCATTGGAGCCGAACACATTGACCTCGACGGCGACGCCGGTGTCCTTCTTGAAGTTCTCGAAGGTCGCCGGATCATGATAGTTCGGCCAGGTGGCGATCGACATGCGGTCGCCAAGGCTTTCCGCGGCGAAGGCCGGTGTCGGCATGATGCCGATCTCGCGCGCCATCACCGCCGTGGCAATGCCAAGGCCGGTAAGGCCGAGGAAGTCGCGGCGGCCGATCGAGCCGCGCTTGAGGCGCATCAACTGGTCGACGAATTTCTCGGAACTTATCGGCAGTCCGTCACGATATGATTTCGACATGTTTATCTACCCTCTGGTTGGCCCCGTTGTTCTTGGTCTCCGCAAACGCCAGCGGCGTTCCGGAGGCAAAGCCGATGGCGACGGGTTCACCCGGCTTGAAGAGATTGCCGTGGCCGATCAGGTGATCGGCCTTGGCCAGCAGCGTTCCGATGCCCTGGACCTCGATCGCGTATTCCGCTGTCGAGCCGAGGAAAATTCGGTTGCGGACGATGCCCTTGAAAGGGCCGCCCGTCTGAGCGCCAAGGCTGAGCGATTCAGGACGAAGGCTGACCGAAACGGCCTCACCTTGCTGCAGGGCGGTGCGCTTGCGCGCTGCAATGACGGTGCCGTCGGCAAGCGCCACCTCCACCAGATCGCCCGAATGTCCGGCGACGGTACCGCTCAAGAGGTTGGTCTTGCCGACGAAATCGGCGACGAACAAATCGGCCGGTTCGTCATAGATCTCGCTCGGCTGCCCGAGCTGGACGATGCGGCCGCCGTTCATGACGCAGACGAAATCGCTCATCGACAGCGCTTCCTCCTGGTCGTGCGTGACCAGCACGAAGGTGATGCCGATCTCGCGCTGCAGGTTCTGCAGCTCGATCTGCATGTCGGTGCGCAGCTTCTTGTCGAGCGCAGCCAGCGGCTCGTCGAGCAAGAGCACCGCCGGCTTGTTGACCAGGGCTCGTGCCAGCGCCACACGCTGCTGCTGGCCGCCCGACAGTTCGTGGATCTTGCGGCGGCCATAGCCGGCGAGCCGCACCATTTCGAGCGCCTCGCCCGCTCTTGAGGCGATCTCGCGCGAAGACAGCCTTGGCCGCGCCTGGCGCAGCCCGTAGGCGACATTGTCCTCGACATCGAGATGCGGAAACAGCGCGTATTGCTGGAACACCATGTTGACCGGCCGCCGGTAGGGCGGCGTGCCGGCCATGTCCTGGCCGCGAATGAACACCCGGCCTTCGCTCGGCTGCTCGAAGCCGCCGATCATGCGCAGGCAGGTGGTCTTGCCGCAGCCGGACGGCCCGAGCAACGCGACAAAGGCGGAGGGCGGGACAGCGAGATCGATGCCGCTGACCGCGGTCACCGCGCCATAGCGCTTGGTGACGCCGCGAAACTCGATGTCCGGCACTGCGGTCAAGGCTGATGGCTCCAGCAACAGGGCAATATCGGGACGCTACCAGAGCCAATGGCGGCTAGTATATACCTCTCAGGTGGTATATCTGATCTATTTTCTCGTTTAAGGGGGTATAGATTGTCCCGCAGCGACGAATACAGCCAGCTCGCCACGCTCGTCGCGGCGACGCGGGAGACCAGTGGCGACCTGTTCGGCAATGCGCTGGTCGATTGGCTGCGGCTCCATGTCAGCTTCGACCACTGCGTGGTGTTCGGCTATCGCGGCGCGGCGCGCCCGCCGCTGCTGTTCGAAACCTTCTCGCCGGCCGAAAGCCACGTCTTCGTCGCGCTCTACCAGGAGGGACCCTATCTGCTCGACCCGTTCCATCACGCGGCGGTCGAGCGCAAGGAAGGGTTCTGGCGCATGCGCGAACTGGCGCCGGACCGCTTCTATGCCAGCGAGTATTTCCGCTCCTACTACAGCCAGACCAGGCTGGCCGAGGAGGTCGGCTTCTTCGTGCCGTTACCGGGCAAGGATGCGCTGGTGCTCTCACTGATGCGGCTGCGCGCTTCAGGCC
>NZ_RZQY01000199.1:0-9217 GCF_003998575.1 Mesorhizobium sp. M7A.F.Ca.CA.001.10.2.1
GTTGCGGCTTGCAGCAGATCGCCTGGGCCGTATTGTCGGCGCCATCGACGTCGAGGACATGCTGGACGTGATTTTCTCGCAGTTCTGCATCGGGAAATGACTCACGTGAAACGATGTGCTCTCGTAAAATGACTCAGTTGTCGATGCAGAGATTTTGATGGACCGTTTGCGGAACGCCCCATCGCTTCGTCATCCACGGGCGGAGCAAGGAGCGTAGCGACGCGGCGCAGACCCGAGGATCCATGCCGCGACTTCTGAGCGCGCGCCACGGTGCAGAATTCTGATCCGCTGTACTCTTTGGCCAAGATCACGGCATGGATCCTAGGGTCTCCGCGACGTCGCTTCGCTTCCTGCTTTGCCCTAGGATGACGAACGTTGCGAACGCTTGGGTAAGACCTTCGAGCAGCGGCAAGGTGCGACTCACGTGAAACATCAGTGCCCCGATGACTCACGTGAAACACACGCGATGGCGGTGCAAGGCTGTTTCACGTGAAACGACTCGCGGAGTTTTCTTGACAGCCAAGCCTCGCGGGGACATGTGTCCCTTTAATCATTCGAGTCTGGGAAGTTTGTGATGACCAATCACTATGATGTGGTTGTGGTGGGCGGCGGCCACGCAGGTTGTGAGGCGGCCAGCGCTGCCGCGCGCGCTGGTGCCAAGACCGCGCTGGTGACGCTGCGCTTTGATACGATCGGGGTCATGTCCTGCAATCCGGCGATCGGCGGGCTCGGCAAGGGCCATTTGGTGCGCGAGATCGATGCCATGGATGGCCTGATGGGGCGCGTGGCGGATGCGGCCGGCATTCAGTTCCGCCTGCTCAACCGCCGCAAAGGTCCCGCCGTGCGCGGCCCTCGTACGCAGGCCGACCGGAAGCTTTATCGCCTTGCCATGCAGGAAGCGATTCGGCAGCAGAACGATCTCGACGTGGTTGAAGGCGAGGTTCTGGATTTTGAGATCGCCGATGGGCGGATCACGGCTGTTCTCCTGGCCGACGGCAGGCGGCTTGGCTGTGGCGCGGTCGTGCTGACGACCGGGACTTTTCTGCGCGGGCTCATTCATATTGGCGAGAGGAAGATTGTCGCCGGCCGCATGAACGAGCAGGCCAGCCTTGGGCTCTCGGCGACGATGGACCGCGCGGGCTTCAAGCTTGGACGGCTGAAGACCGGGACGCCGCCGCGGCTCGATGGCCGGAGCATCGACTGGACGACGCTGGCAAGCCAGGCCGCGGATGCGGATCCGGTGCCGTTCTCGCTGATGACCGACCGCATCACCACGCCGCAGATCGAGTGCGGCATCACCCGCACGACGACGGCCACGCATGAGCTGATTCGCGCCAATCTCGGCCGCTCGGCCATGTATTCCGGCTCGATCGAGGGCGTTGGGCCGCGTTATTGCCCGTCGATCGAGGACAAGATCGTCAAGTTCGGCGATAGGGATGGGCACCAGATCTTTCTGGAGCCGGAAGGGCTGGACGATGATACCGTCTATCCCAATGGGATTTCCACCTCGTTGCCCGAAGATGTGCAGCTCGATATATTGAAAACCATTCCGGGGCTGGAGCGCGCAATCATGCTGCAGCCCGGCTATGCCATCGAGTATGATCATGTCGATCCGCGCGAACTGCATCAGACGCTGGAGACGAAGCGCATCGGTGGTCTCTTCCTCGCCGGGCAGATCAACGGCACGACCGGCTATGAGGAAGCAGCCGGGCAAGGCCTGCTCGCAGGCCTCAATGCGGCGCGGCGGGCGGCGGGGAGCGAGCAAATCGTGCTCAGCCGCACCGAGGCGTACATCGGCGTGATGGTCGACGATTTGACCAGCCGCGGCATCGCAGAGCCCTACCGGATGTTCACGTCACGCGCCGAGTTCCGGCTGTCGCTACGCGCCGACAATGCGGATGAGCGGCTGACGCCTCTGGCGGCGAAACTGGGCATCGCCTCGGCACAGCGCATGCAGCGCTACGGGCAGGTCATGCAAAGCCTGGATGAGGCGCGGGATTTGGCGAAGTCGCTCGCCATGACGCCGAATGAGGCGGCGCGGCACGGGCTGGACATCAACCGGGATGGCGTGCGCCGGTCCGGCTATGAATTGCTGTCCTATCCCGACGTCGATGTCGCTTGGCTGGCCGGCGTCGATCCGCGCTTTGCGGCGATCGAAGGCAAGACCGCGGAGCGCCTCGAGACGGAAGCGAAGTATTCTGTCTATCTCGACCGCCAGAAGACCGACGTGGCGCAGATCCGGCATGAGGAGAGCCGGCTGATCCCCGAGACGGTCGATTTCGCCGGAGTGCCGGGTCTGTCGAACGAGCTGAAGCAGAAAATGCAGGCGCGGCGCCCGCGCTCCATAGCCGATGCCCAGCGCATGGAGGGCATGACGCCGGCGGCGCTGGCGATCATTGTCGCGCATGTCCGCCATGCGGAGAGCGCCCAGCGCCTACAAAAGGATGTTGCGTGAATTCTATGTCCCTGGAGAGCCTGCAGGATGCGGCAGGCCCGGTTTCACGTGAAACATTCGATCGGCTGGTGGCGTTCGAGCAGATGTTCCAGAAATGGAATCGCAGCATCAATCTGGTGGCGCAATCCACGTCGGGCGATGTCTGGCAGCGCCATATCCTGGACAGCGCCCAACTCGGGCGCATAGAACCCGTTGCCACACGCTGGGTGGATCTCGGCTCGGGCGGTGGGTTTCCAGGCCTTGTGATGGCGTTCCTGCTGGCCGAGCGCGACGGCGCCAGCATCGATCTGGTTGAAAGCAATCGCAAAAAGGCATCCTTCCTGCAGACCGTCGTCGGCCAGTTCAGCCTGCCGGCGCGGGTCGTGGCGCGCCGCATCGATGACAGCCATGCGCTGGTTTCGACGCCGCAAATCGTCACGGCGCGGGCGCTGGCTCCGCTTTCGACCTTGCTGGACCTGTCGGCGCCCTGGCTGGTTTCAGGCGCGCGCGGCCTGTTCCACAAAGGCCGGGATTACCGCACCGAAGTGCAAGAAAGCGTTCACCGATGGTCCTTCGATCTGGTAGAACATCCAAGTATGACCGACGTTGGCGGCGTCATCCTGGAATTGTCCAACCTGCGACCTGTCTGATCCGTCACTGACAGGCGATTTGGCGCCCAAAATGAATTTCTGGCATAAACCCATGATGAAGAATGGCCCCCGAATCATCACCGTAGCCAACCAGAAGGGCGGTGTCGGCAAGACGACGACCGCCATCAATCTGGCGACCGCGCTAGCTGCTATCGGCGAAAAGGTGCTGATCGTCGATCTCGATCCGCAGGGAAATGCCAGCACCGGTCTGGGCATCGACCGCAAGGACCGGACGGTGTCGTCCTATGACGTGTTGACCGGCGAGCTGGAGCTGGAAGCCGCGGCCATCCCCACAGCCGTGCCGGGCCTGTCGATCGTGCCGTCGACGCTCGATCTGCTCGGCATCGAAATGGAGATCGCCTCCGCGCCCGACCGGGTGCTCAAGCTGCGCAACGCGCTGCGCGCTGCGACCGAGCGCGGCGCACCCTTTGGCTATGTGCTGATCGACTGCCCGCCATCGCTCAACCTTTTGACGTTGAATTCAATGGCTGCGGCCGATTCCGTTCTTGTGCCGCTGCAATGCGAGTTTTTCGCGCTCGAAGGCCTCAGCCAGTTGCTGGAGACGGTCGAGCAGGTGCGGCGCTCGATCAATCCGGATCTCACCATCCAGGGCATCGTGCTGACCATGTATGACGGCCGCAACAATCTCGCCAACCAGGTCGTGCAGGATGTGCGGGCGCATATGGGCGACAAGGTCTACGAGACCATCATCCCGCGCAATGTGCGGGTGTCCGAGGCGCCGTCCTACGGCAAGCCGGCGATCCTCTACGATTTGAAATGCTCGGGCAGCCAGGCCTATCTGCAACTGGCATCGGAAGTGATCCGCCGCGAGCGCAAGTTACGCGCCGCTTGATGTGGCCGGATGCATAGTCAAGAGCCGATTCGATACCGAAACGATTTGGAATAGCCAACTGGAATAAAGATGAGCGAAGACCTTTCGAGAAAGAGACTGGGCCGCGGACTGGCGGCGCTGATCGGCGAGATTGATCGCCCAGTAGCACCTGAAAAACCGGGCATGAGCGCCGACGGCAAGGTGCCGATCGAGTTCCTGACCCCCAACCCGAAAAATCCGCGCCGGCATTTCGGCGACGCCGAGCTGACCGACCTTGCCCAGTCGATCCGCGAACACGGCGTCGTCCAGCCGGTGGTGGCGCGGCCTTCGCCGACACAGGCCGGACGCTACGAGATCATCGCCGGCGAGCGGCGCTGGCGTGCAGCGCAGCGCGCCGGGCTGTCCGAGATCCCGGTCATCATCCGCGAGGTCAACGATCGCACCGCGCTCGAACTGGCGATCATCGAAAACGTCCAGCGCACCGACCTCAACGCGGTCGAGGAAGCGCTCGGTTATCAGCAGCTGATCGACGAGCACGGCTACACCCAGGCCGATCTCGGCCAGGTGATCGGCAAGAGCCGCAGCCATGTCGCCAACACGCTCAGGCTCTTGAAGCTGCCGGATGTGATCCGCGACATGCTGATCGACGGCGCGCTGTCGGCGGGTCATGCCCGCACGCTGGTGACGGCGGAAGATCCGGCGGGCCTTGCCAAGCGCATCGTCGAAGAAGGACTTTCGGTGCGCCAGGCCGAAGCGCTGGCGCAGATGCCGGCCGGCACCAGCAGCGCCAGGGAAGCCAGGCCGGCGCCAAGTCCTGACGAGAAGGACGCCGACACGCTGGCGCTGGAAAAACTGTTGACCGATACGATCGGCATGATCGTGTCGGTGGATCACAAGGGCAGAGGCGGCACGCTTCGGGTAGCCTATCGCTCGCTGGAACAGCTCGATGAGTTGTGCAGGCGGCTGAAGCAGGAACGATAATTAGCCGGCGAATTATCTTCAGGCCGGATTTTTGGCGAAATCGGCGACGCCGCTAATCTCGCTCCTTGAGGGGGAGATGGCCGGCAGGCCAGAGGGGGTCGCCTCACACCAAGCGCCGGCGCCCTTGCGGAAGACATGAAGACGTAAGGAAGTAAGGAAGTAAGGAAGTAAGGAGGCCAGCGCTCCACGCGCAACGACCCCCTCTGTCGCCTTTCGGCGACATCTCCCCCTCGAGGGGGGAGATCAGCCGCGCTGCGCCAACCGGCTACTCTCCACCGCAATCCCCAGCAGCGCCTGCCGTGCCAGCGCCACGGAAAGGTCCGGCCGCCGTCGTGTCTGCAACACCGCCGTCTGCAGCCGGGTCAACGCGCGGCCGAGCGCGTCGGCGCTCCAGCGCTCCAGTGCCTTCTCGACCAGCTTGCGCCTGGAGAAAAACACCGGCGGGCGGGCGGCGGCAACGACCGAGGCGGCGTTGCGGTTACCGGACTCCATCTGGCCGCGCATGATTTGGATCTGCTGCAACTGCCGCATCGCCGAAGACAGCACCAGGAAAGGCTGGCCGCCGGACTGGCAATGGCGGGTAAAGGCAGTGTCGAAGTCGCCGATCTTGCCTTCGAGAAGCGCGTCGACCGCGTCGTCGAAAGAGGCGCCGGAGACGTCGCCCGACATCGCCTTGACCTCCTCCAGTCCGATCTCGTTCTGGCCATGTGCATAGAGCACGAGCTTCTCGATCTCGCCGCGCGAGGCCAACCGGTCGCCGCCGAGATTGCGGCGCAGCGCCTGTCTCGCCTCCATGGTCATCGACATGCCGGTCTTGCTCAGTTCGGCGTCGATGACGCCGTCGATGTCGCGCGCTTCATCGGCATAGCAAGGCAGCGCCATGGCACTGTCGGCCGCCTCGACGATGGCGCGCAATCCGACGCCTTTCTTGAGATCGCCGGCCTCGATGAGAATGATCGCATCGCGCGCCGGCTCCGCCGTCAGCGCCTTGACGTCGTCGGCCAGCGCCTTCTGGCCGCTGGCATTGCGCACCCACAAAAGGCGCCGATCGGAAAACATCGGCACGGTGCGGGCTTCGTCGAGCAGCCGGCCCTCGTCGCGGTCGACCTCCGAACCCTCGAGCCTGACCACCGAGAAGGGATCGTCGAGCGGCAGGCCGGTCTTGCCGGCAAATGCCTTCGCCCGCTCGGATACGAGGCCGCGATCGGGGCCGTAAAGCAGGACGATCGAAATGCGCTGGTCCGGCTTCGCGAGCCAGCCGTCGACCTCGTAAGCTTTCTTCTGTGCCATGCCGGGTTGGTTAGCATGATGCGGGCGTGGGGTGAACCGGGGTGTGCGTGATCTCCCCCTCGAGGGGGAGATGGCCGGCAGGCCAGAGGGGGTCGGTTCGACTGGATGCGACATTTTATGCGCCGAAAGAAGAAGTTGGCGCTCCATGCGCGGCGACCCCCTCTGTCGCCTTCGGCGACATCTCCCCCTCAAGGAGGGAGATTACGCTTCGCGCTTCCCCAATCACCCTATCTGCCAGCAAACCCGGCTCAATCTTGCGTCTAATTGCGCGCCGGCGCCCAACATCGACAAGAAATTTCGCCGACATATCTTCATCTTGGTGCGTGGGAGGCTGGATCGGCCGGCGCTGCCGGGACCGACGTCCGCAGGCTACCCGACGAATTCGCACTGGCCTGGCGGCGCAGATATGCAAATATCGACACTAGGCAACATTGGAGGACAAAGGTCATGGCCGATGCTGGGATGTTGCGTTTCCACGTTCCGGAACCGGAAGTGCGGCCGGGCGGAACGCCTGATTTTTCCAATGTGCCGATCCCCAAGGCCGGCTCGGTGCCGCGCCCCGAAATCGATGTCGATCCGCGCACCATCCGCGATCATGCCTTCTCGATCATCCGCGTGCTGAACCGCACTGGCGAGGCCGTCGGTCCCTGGGCCGGCCTGCTCTCCGATGAGGAACTTCTGGCCGGCCTGCGCCACATGATGACGCTGCGGACCTTCGACGCGCGCATGCAGATGGCGCAGCGGCAGGGCAAGACCTCGTTCTACATGCAGCATCTGGGCGAAGAGGCGGTGGCTTGCGCCTTCCGCAAGGCGCTGGCGCCGGGCGACATGAATTTCCCGACCTATCGCCAGGCAGGGCTGCTCATCGCCGACGGCTATCCGATGGTCACGATGATGAACCAGATCTATTCCAACGAGGCGGATCCGCTGAAGGGCCGGCAACTACCGGTCATGTATTCGTCGAAGGAGCACGGCTTCTTCTCGATCTCCGGCAATCTGGCGACGCAGTACATCCAGGCGGTCGGCTGGGCGATGGCCTCGGCGATCTCGAACGATTCGCGCATCGCAGCCGCCTGGATCGGCGACGGCTCGACGGCCGAATCCGATTTCCACTCGGCGCTGGTGTTCGCCTCGACCTACAAGGCGCCGGTCGTGCTCAATGTGGTCAACAACCAGTGGGCGATCTCGACTTTTCAGGGCATTGCCCGCGGCGGCTCGGGCACATTCGCGGCAAGGGGGCTCGGCTTCGGTATCCCGTCGCTGCGCGTCGACGGCAACGACTATCTCGCCGTCCATGCGGTGGCCAAATGGGCGGCGGAGCGGGCGCGCAGCAATCTCGGGCCGACGCTGGTCGAATATGTCACCTACCGCGCCGGGGCGCATTCGAGCTCGGACGATCCCTCGGCCTACCGGCCAAAGACCGAGTCCGACGCCTGGCCGCTCGGCGACCCGATCGTGCGGCTGAAAAACCATCTCATCGCGCTTGGCGTCTGGTCGGACGAGCGGCACGCGCAGGCCGAGGCAGAAATCCTCGACACGGTCATCGCGGCGCAGAAGGAAGCCGAAAGCCACGGCACGCTGCATGCCGGCGGCAAGCCGTCGACGCGCGACATGTTCGAGGGCCTCTACGCCGAGATGCCGCCGCATCTCAGACGCCAGCGCCAGCAGGCGGGAGTCTGAGCCATGCCGAGACGGACCATGATCGAGGCCATTCGCGATGCCATGGATGTATCGATGGGGCGCGACGACAAAGTCGTCGTGTTCGGCGAAGATGTCGGCTTCTTCGGCGGCGTCTTCCGCTGCACGCAGGGCCTGCAGGCCAAATACGGCAAGAGCCGCTGCTTCGACGCGCCGATCAACGAATCCGGCATTGTCGGCTCGGCCATCGGCATGGCCGCCTATGGGCTGAAGCCGTGCGTGGAGATTCAGTTTGCCGACTACATGTATCCGGCCTACGACCAGCTGACCCAGGAAGCAGCTAGGCTGCGCTATCGCTCCAATGGCGATTTCACCTGCCCGATCGTGGTGCGCATGCCGACCGGCGGCGGCATCTTCGGCGGCCAGACGCACAGCCAGAGCCCGGAAGCGCTGTTCACCCATGTGTCGGGGCTGAAGACCGTGGTGCCGTCCAACCCGCACGACGCCAAGGGGCTCTTGATCGCGGCGATCGAAGACCCCGATCCGGTGATCTTCCTCGAACCGAAGCGGCTCTACAATGGTCCGTTCGACGGCCATCACGACCGGCCGGTGACGCCGTGGTCGAAACATGAGCTCGGCGAGGTCGCCGACGGCCACTACACTGTGCCGCTCGGCAAGGCGGCGATCCGCCGGCCGGGTTCCGCCATCACGGTGCTCGCCTACGGCACCATGGTCTATGTCGCGCAGGCCGCGGCCGAGGAAACCGGCATCGATGCCGAGATCATCGATCTCAGGACGCTGCTGCCGCTCGACCTCGACACGATCGTCGCTTCGGTCAAGAAGACCGGGCGCTGCGTCATCGTGCATGAGGCGACGCTGACGTCGGGCTTCGGCGCCGAACTGTCGGCGCTGGTGCAGGAAAACTGTTTTTATCACCTCGAAGCGCCGGTTGCTCGCGTTGCCGGCTGGGACACGCCCTATCCGCATGCGCAGGAGTGGGATTATTTCCCCGGCCCCGCCCGTGTCGGCCGTGCCTTGCTTGAAACCATGGGGGCCTGAGATGGGCGAACACATCATCAAGCTGCCCGATGTCGGCGAAGGTGTCGCCGAGGCCGAGCTGGTCGAGTGGCACGTCAAGATCGGCGACATGGTGCGCGAGGACACGGTGCTCGCCGCCGTGATGACCGACAAGGCGACAGTCGAAATCCCGTCGCCGGTCGACGGCGAGATCCTGTGGCTGGGCGCCGAAATCGGCGACACGGTGGCGATTGGTTCGCCCATCGTGCGGCTGAAGGTGGCGGGCGAGGGGAATGTTGTCGCAGACACGAAATCGCCAGAGGTCACAGCGGCATCTACCCCCACCCCTAACCCCTCCCCACAAGGGGGAGGGGG